>NZ_JANQDC010000001.1:0-127211 GCF_024723695.1 Campylobacter sp. S4:11
TTTATTTGTGACACTATTTTTAAATTTTTCTTATTTTTCTTTATGACTCTTAGTTATTTATAGTTTTTTGTTTTTTATGGGTTTTAATGATTGAACTTTTGGTTTTTTGGATGGTTTTGTGGTTGGATGGTTTTATTTATGTTTTTATTTCTATATCTTTAGTAATTTATTTGGCTTGACTGTTTTAATTTTTTTGCTTTTAAAATATTTATAGTAAATTTGGGTTTTATATGTTTCTTTAATTGTTTTTGGTTGGTAGATTTTTTTGGTTGGTTGTGGCTATATTTAAGATATGTATGATTGTAGTGTTGAAATAGTATAAATTGTAATTATTCAACTATTTCTTTCTTAATCCTTTAAAGTAAATTTTAGTAAAATACAAAATATTCTTTATAAAGGTTAAAAATGCACTTTACTTTGCTAAATGAAAAAGATTTTTTCAACCCTTACTACCGCAAAAAGCAAATCACACAAAATGAATTTGACACTTTTAGCAAGGCTTTAACGCAGTATATAGAAAGGCTTGAAAGCTCACAAAGTGAAAATGAAGACTATCTTGTGGCTAACGCACTTAGTCCATTTTTAACCACGCTAAATTTCAAAACCCACATCAAAACCAAACAAAAAGGCAAAAGCGAGATTGATTTAGCCATCGCTAAAGATGAGATTAGCAAAGATTTAGAAGTTCTCATCGAAGCTAAAAAGCCCAACTCAAAAGAATTTATCACCCATACAAAGCCAAATTTTAAAGCCTTGCATGAAGCTATTTTGTATTATTTTAGAAATAGAGAACATAGCTTTAGTTTGAAATTTATCATCATCACAGACTTTTACAAATTTTACATTTTCAAAGCTAGTGAGTTTGAAGAGCTTTTTTATAAAAATACAAGCTTTAAAAAGCTTTTTGAAGAATTTCAAAGCCCAAATTCACTTTTTAAAGGCAACACCGATGAATTTTACAAAGAAGCAAGCAAGCTCATAGAAAATTCCAAAGAAAACTTAAAAGGCTTTTTCATCGATTTAGCCTTTTTAAAAGACAAGCAAAAGTCAAATTTCAAAAATCTAGCAAGCATTTTTAAAACCTTTCATAGAGACTTTTTGCTAAATGAATTTAGCCCAAATGACGCAAACTCACTAAACAACGCATTCTATAAAGAGCTTTTATACATCTTAGGTTTAAGCGAGAGCAAACAGCTTTCTAAATTCATCATTACACAAAGTGAGCAAAGCAAACAAGCCCAAGGCACGCTTTATTATCTCATATCGAGCAAACTCCCAAATCATGACTTTGAAGAGGTGCTAAAATTCATCATACTTTGGCTAAATCGCATTTTATTTTTAAAGCTTATTGAGTCAAATTTGGTTAGATTTAACGATGATAAAACCCTAAAATTCTTAAACTATGAAAAAATTCCAAATTTTACTACCCTTTCACATCTTTTCTTTGATATCTTAGCTAAAGAAAAACACACAAGAGCGCAGAGTAAATTTAGCTATTTGCCTTATTTAAATTCATCACTTTTTGAAAAACAAGCCATCGAAAAAACCACACTAGAAATCGCTACTTTAGAAAATGACGCTTTGCTAGAGTACCACCCACACACGCAGTTAAAAGATGACAAAGGCAAAAGTAAAAAAGGCAAAGTAGGTTTGCTTGAGTATTTGTTTGAGTTTTTAGACAGCTTTGACTTTGGAGCAGATGAGCAAAGTGAAGAACTCATCAAGCAAAAAGAACTCATTAACTCAAGTGTTTTGGGAAATGTCTTTGAAAAGCTAAATGGCTACAAAGAAGGCAGTTTTTATACCCCAAGCTTTATCACTTCATATATGTGTAAAGCAAGCATAGAAAAAGTCGTGCTAGATAAGTTTAACCATACTTTTAAGCTAAATGCCACCAAGCTAAACGAGCTAAGAACCCAGCTACGCCAAGAAAAAATCCCTCAAGAGCAAAAGCTAGCCTTGCTAAATTCCATACGCATTTGCGATCCTGCGGTGGGAAGTGGGCATTTTTTAGTTTCAGCTTTAAATGCCATGCTTATGGTGCATTATGAGCTTGGTTTGTTTGAAGAGGACTTTTACCTAAGCGTGCAAAATGATGAAATTTTAGTGCAAAATCACAAAGGCCAGTTTTTAGAGTATAAACGCCCTGATTTTGACAAAGACAAAACCCACCTTTGCCAAAAAGAACTTTTCGAGCGTAAAAAAGACATCATAGAAAACAACCTTTTTGGAGTAGATATCAACCCAAACTCATGTGAGATCACTAAACTAAGGCTTTGGATAGAGCTTTTAAAACACAGCTTTTATGAAAGCTTTGATGATACAAACTATCATGATCTTAAAACCCTACCAAACATCGATATTAACATAAAATGCGGGAATTCATTAATATCAAGATTTAAATTTAATGATAAATTTGTAAATAGCAATATAAAACATCAGGTAGAAAAATATAAAGCTTTTGTGAAAGATTATAAAAATCCAAGTCGAGCGCTTTATCACAGAAGTAAAGAAGAGCTTCGTGCTAAAATAAAAGATATTAAATCAACTTTTATTTTAGAGTTGAAAAATCCTAAAGAAACAAAAAAACTTCAAAAAGCTATTGATGAGCATATATATAATTTTGGAAATTTTATGCTTGATGATGAAATTTTACTTGAGGGGTTGTATGGAGTAAGCAAAGATGGTATTTTATTTGAAAAAGAACTTTCTTTAGATGGTGAGAAAAAAGCTATAGAGTCATTTTATAAGCTTAAAGCTATAAAAGCTAAAATTGACCATGAGTTAAGTGGTAAAGAATTTGAAAATAGTTTTGAATGGCGTTTTGAATTTCCTGAAATTTTAGATGATTTTGGGAATTTTCAAGGGTTTGATCTCATCATCGGTAACCCACCTTACATCAGACAAGAAGACATCAAAGAACTAAAGCCAAATTTAGCCAAAAACTATAAAGTATATAAAGGCACAAGCGACATTTATACTTACTTTTATGAGCTTGGGTTTAATGTGCTAAAGCAAAATGGTGTTTTGTCTTTCATCACTTCAAACAAATACACAAGAGCAGGTTATGGAGAAGCTTTAAGAGAGTTTTTACTCAAAAATACCACACTTTTAGAATACATTGATCTAAATGGTATAAAAGTCTTTGATAGTGCCACGGTAGATACTTCCATACTAAGCTTTGAAAAAGCAAAAACTAAAGATAGTAGCTTTAAGTACCTAGCCCCAAACACCGAGCTTTTAAAAGAAAATGACTTTAATATAGAAAGCATTTTAAATTTTAACAAAATCGCACAAAATTCCTTAAGCAAAGAAAGCTTTACTTTTAACGATGAAAGCACAAACGCACTAAAAGCAAAGATAGAAAAGCACGGCACTCCGCTTAAAGACTGGCATGGACTTAATATAAACTATGGTATAAAAACGGGCTACAATGAAGCCTTTATCATCACTACTGAAAAAAGAGATGAAATTCTAGCTAAATGCAAAGATGAAGCCGAAAAAGAACGCACCGCCAAACTCATACGCAAAATGCTACGCGGTAGAGATATAAAAAGATATAGTTATGAGTGGGCGGGACTTTGGGTGATCAACACTCACAATGGCTATAAAAGCAAAAGCGGAGAAAAGGTAGAAGCGATAAATATAGATGAATACCCTAGCTTAAAACAGCATTTAAAGCCGTATTATAAAACTTTAGAAAAAAGAACTGACAAAGGAAAAACACCTTATAACCTTAGAAATTGTGCTTATTTGGAAGAATTTGAAAAAGAAAAGATAGGCTGGCAAAGAGTAACCCAAGAACCGAGTTTTATTTTAGAAAATGAGTGTGTTTTATTGGATTCTATGGCTTTTATGGTAGGAAATTCTAAAAATGAACTTAAATATCTTTTGGGATTTTTAAATTCTAGTTTGATATTTTATTATTTTAAAAATATCGGACATTTGTATTCAGATAAAGGTTTTTTATTATCAAATCAATATGTAGAAAAATTTCCTATACCAAAAATAAATTCTAAAAATGAAAAACTAGCAAACGAGCTTATAAGCTTAGTCGATGAGATTTTAAAAGCTAAAGAACAAGACAAAAACACAGACACTAAAACCCAAGAAGACAAAATAAACTCTATCGTTTATAAACTTTACAACCTAAACGAAGAAGAAATAAAAATAATTGAAAACAAGGAGAAAAAATGAAGTTAAAACTTGATTTAGAAAATTGTTATGGTATAGGGAGGTTGCAAAAAGAGTTTGATTTTTCAAATAAAAATGTTGTATTGTTTTATGCTCAAAATGGTATTTTTAAGACTTCTTTTGCAAAAATATTCAAAAGCATTAAAGATGATAAGCAAATTAAAGACGAAATATTTTCAGAAAGAATACCAAAAGCTGATATTGAATTTAATGGCGAAAAAATTAAAAAAGAAGATATTTTTGTTTTTGATTCTTATGATAAAGAATTTGATTCTTCTAAAAGTGTAACTACTTTCATGGCTAGTCCTAAGTTAAAAAAAGAGTATGATGAAATTTTTTCAGAACTAGATAAGCAAAAGAAAAGTTTATTAAAAAGTTTAAAAAAATATACAGGCAGCTCTGATTGTGAGAAAGAAATTTTAAAAGTATTTTCAAATAAAAATTTTTATCAAATTTTATCGGATAATATTGATTTTATAAAAGAAATAAAAGAAAATTATGAGTTTAAATACCACGATATCTTTGATGATAAAAACAAAGTAAAAGAATTTGTTGATGCAAATAGGAATCTTTTACAAGAGTATTTTTATAAATATAATGAAATTTTATCATCATCTGACATTTTCAAAAAAACAGAAAATGGAGAATTTGGAACGCATAAAATCAAAGAATTACAAAGTGCTTTAAGTGATGATAGATTTTTCTTAGCAAACCATAAATTGTTAATTTCTAATCAAGAGATAACAACAAGTGAAAATTTAAATAATTTAATACAAAACGAAATTGATAGAATTTTAGAAAACAAAGAGATAAAGAGTAGATTTGATGAAATTGAAAAAAAGATTACAAAAAATCAAAATTTAAAAGATTTCAAAGAAGCAATTAATAAAAATAAGGGAATATTGCTAAAATTAATTAATTATGAAGATTTTAGAAAAGAAGTGATATTTTCATATCTTAATAAAAAAATAGAGGAAATTGAAAATTTAGTTTCATTGTATGAAAGTCAAAAAGAGAGAATACAGCAAATTATAAATGCGTCAAAGCAAGAGCAAGAATCATGGAAAAAGATTATAGAAATATTTAATAGCAGATTTATAGTTCCTTTTGAGGTTGATATAGAAAATCAGGACGATGTTTTATTGAAAAACGAAGTGGCAAAATTTGTATTTAGATTTAAAGATAATTCAAATGAAAGAATTATTAATAAAGAGAAGTTAGAGAATATTTTGAGTAATGGAGAAAAAAGAGCCTTGTATATTTTGCAGATATTATTTGAAATAGAAGCTCAAAAAAATACAAACAAGCCTATTTTGTTTATATTTGATGATATTGTAGATTCTTTTGACTATAAAAACAAGCATGCTGTTACGGAGTATCTTGATGAGATACGAGAAAATATAAATTTTAAGATTATAGTTATGACGCATAATTTTGATTTTTATAGAGCTGTAGCGAGGTTTGGTGCATTAAAATTTATGATACATAGAAATGATGAAAGAAAAATTATATTTGAACGTGGTGAATATACTAACGAGTTTATAAAATCTCTTAAAGGAAATAATGGAAAAATAGAGAAAAATTTTATTACTCTAATACCATTCATTAGAAATATTTTAGAATACACAAAATGAACAAGATAAAGAATATTTATTACTAACAAGTTGTTTGCATATAAAAGATGATACAAAAGATATAAAAGTAGAACAAGTATTGAATGTTTTAAAAAATAATATTCAAGGATATGAAGTTAATATAAATACAAGTGATAATTTGCTAGACTTTATTTATAGCAATTGTAATGAAATTGCAAATTCTAACAACATTAATCCTATAGAGCTACAAAATAAAATAGTCTTATCGATTGGAATTAGATTAAAAGCAGAAGAATTTATGCTATCTAAGATAAATTTACAAGAAGTAATAACTAAAAATCAAACTAGAGAATTATATAAGTTGGCCAAAGAGCAAAATGTGATAAATGAAGTGCAAGATTTTATTATTAGAAAAGTTTTAGCTATAACTTCAGACAATATTCATATAAATTCCTTTATGTATGAACCTATTTTAGATACATCTATTGAGCATTTGGTAAAGTTATATCATGAAATAAATGAAATTTGACATAAGGGTACTCCAAAAAAACTGCACGTAAAAACTCCATAGTGCCAAGTTAAAATATAGGAAGATGAAATGATAGAAGAAACACTTGAAAAAATACTTCATATCTTAGAGAAATATTCAGAAAAAACACATCAGAATGGTAAGAATGAAGTTGATGAAGATAAAATTAAAGATGATTTATCTAAGATTCTAAAAATAAAAAAGGATAATATACACACCCCAAGCGATATAGAAACATTAAAAACATTAAAAACAATAAGAAAAGAACAAAAGCATATAAGACAAATAAATGAGATAATTCCTAGTGATGAAAAATGGTTTATGATTTGTGGTATAACAATAGAAAAGAAACTATTATTTGAAATAATAAAATTGTCGCAATGCAATATCCTTTTTAATGAATGTAAAGTAATTTTCAATATCGATAAAGATAGTTATATTATAAAAGATTGCTTATGTTTTTATAATTGTGTTTTTAATAGATGCGAAACAAAGATTAAAAATAATATTTTTGAAAAATCATTAAGTTTTTTTCAGTGTGAAATTGAAAATAATATGCTAATTTATAATAATACATTTTTAAATCATTTGGTATTTTTTGATTGTCATGATAAGTATGGTAAAAAAATTAAGTTTTTAAGTTTGGAAAAAAATACATTTAAAGGATGTTTCTTTGTAAAAAATTGTGCTATAAAAAATATAAATTTGTGGAAAAATAAATTTGAAAATAGGTGTTATTTTGTGGATAGCGAATTTGGATATAAACGAGATGGGGATAATAAAGCAAAATTAAATTTTTCAAATGCTTGTTTTGAAGATAATGCCTATTTTAACAATTCTAAATTTTATAGCTATGCTGATTTTCACGAGTGTGAATTTGAAAAAATAGCTTGTTTTTACGGAGTAACTTTTGATAAAGCTCCAAATTTTTCTCAAATAATTTTGAAAGATAATTTTAATGCTTTAAATATAACTTTAAATTTTACATTTGATGATTTAGAAAAACAAATCAAACAAGAGCATGAATATTTTAATAAAAATAAAAACGAACAATATCAAAAATCTTTAGATAAATTTGCAAATGATTTTAGAGATTCTTTTAGGGTTTTTAAAAATGCATTGATAAAAGATAATAATCTTCTGGAAGCTTCAAATTTTCATAAATACGAGCTTTATTGTAAAGAGATAGAATTGAAAGAAAATTGGAATAATAGAGAAACAAAGACAACAGCACGAAAAAGTTCATTGCATTTAAAATATTTTATAGATTCTTTGCTTTTGGGTTTTTATAGAAAATTAAGTGATCATCATACCGATTTCTTAAAAGTTTTTAATAATATTGTATTATTAGTTGCTTTGTATAGTGTATTTCTTTTTATGGGAGGATATGAAGACAATCTTAAATCATATCAATATTCTGATAATTCATTAGATAATAATAGTAGTTTGATAAATGCTTTCAAAGATATAAAAAATTCCATTATCGAGTCATCGTTTGTTCAAGAATATTCTTTGTGTATTTTAATATTTTTTTGTGTAATTGGACTTTTGATGATTTGTTGGGATATTTTGAAAAATATCAAAAAGATTTATGAGGTAATTAAGAATGAAATTTGTATTAAAGAAATAATATTTTGTGTATTAAATTTAGTTGCATATTTTTTAGGTTTATTGATTGTTTTGATTTATTTAAATATTTATATACCAAAGAGTCAAGACAGTCTTGTAGTCCTTTCAAATATAGGTATATTTTTTGCATTTATCATTTTTTATTTATGGTTGGTGTATTTAAAATCATTAGCGTTAAGATTAATGTTTGTAGTTGTTAGCTACATTATCGTGATTATAGTATTGGGGATTAGCATATCTATCTTAAATCCTTTTATCGGAAAGATATTTAATGATGAACAAAATTTTACAAATCCTATATTTGTATATATAACATTTGCATATACTATCTTGTTGATTTTAATTCTTTTTTCTTTCCAAAAAACTGCACGTAAAAACTCCATAGTGCCAAGCTAAATCAAAAGGCTTATCAAAGCCTTTTTTTGTTTTTTGGTTTTTAAATTTTGCTCGTTTTTAGCTTATGGTATAATGAAAATTATCCAAAAAAAGGAGTGCCATGCTAAAGACAAGTTTTAAAAAATCAGTTTTTATCCCAAGCATTAGTATCATAATTATCTTAAGTCTTAGTTGTATTTTCTTACCTAAGCTTACAAATGATTTTATCAATCATATCAAAAGCGGGATTTTTGCAAATTTTTCATGGTTTTATATACTAAGCGTGAGTTTTTTTGTGTGTTTTATGCTAGCACTTGCTCTTTCAAAATTTGGTGATATCAAACTTGGCGATGATGATGAAAAACCTTATTTTAAATTCACTTCATGGCTTGCTATGCTTTTTGCTACGGGTATGGGTGTGGGGCTTATGTATTTTGGTGTGGCTGAACCTCTCATACATAAAAAAGCCTTACAAACAAGCGATGAAGAAGCTATGCTACATACTATCTTTCACTGGGGAATTCACCCATGGGCTATTTATGGGGTGTGTGCTTTGGCTATGGCGTATTTTGGTTTTAGATATAAAATGCCCCTTAGCTTGCGTAGTGCTTTTTACCCTTTGCTTAAAGACAAAATTTATGGCTTTTGGGGAAATTTAGTCGATATACTAGCTTTGATTGTCACGGTTTTTGGCATTAGTACCACACTTGGTTATAGTGCTTCTCAGCTTAATGCTGGCTTTTTAAATTTAGGCATTTTAAACGAGCAAAGCTTTTTAGAACAAAGCGTGATTATAATCATCATCATTTCTTTAGCTACGCTTTCATCGATTAGTGGCTTAACAAAGGGCTTAAAAATTTTAAGTGAGGCAAATTTGGTTTTTGCAGTGTGTTTAATGCTTTTTGTGCTTTTTTCAACCAACACCATTCAAATTCTTTCACAATTTAGCTCTAATATTGGCAATTATTTGCAAAATTTAATTTCTTTGAGTTTTAAGACTTATTATTATGAAAAAGAGCATATAGAGTGGTTTAATAACTGGACTATTTATTATTGGGCTTGGTGGCTTAGTTGGGCGCCTTTTGTGGGCTTTTTCATCGCTAAAATTTCTCGCGGTAGAACGATAAGGGAATTTATCTTTGGTGTGCTTGTGGTGCCTACTAGTTTTAATATACTTTGGTTTAGCATTTTTGGCAATAGTGCTTTAAATTTCAATGATATTTTAAGTCCTTTTACTTCAGCACCCGAAAGCTTGCTTTTTTATTTTTTACAAAATTTTTCTTTTTCTTATTTTAGCTCTTTGCTTGCACTTTTGGTTTTAACTTTGTTTTTCATCACTTCAGCAGATAGTGGGATATTTGTGTTAAATTCTTTAAGCAGTGGTGGGGCTCATGAGCCATACAAATGGCAAAATATCCTTTGGGGTTTTGTGCTTGCGCTTTTAGCTACTTCTTTGCTGTATTCAGGTGGTTTGGGAGCGATTTTAAGTATTACTATGATAGTGGCTTTGCCTTTTGCCTTTTTGCTTTGCTTGATGTGTTTTTCACTGCTTAAAGGTTTAATCGTAGATGTAAATTACTCTTTAACTAAACTTAGTCAAAGTAGCGTATATTTTTCAGGGGAATTTTGGCAAGAAAGACTAGCCAGAATTTTAAAACAAAGCAAAGAGCAAGACATACAAAATTTCTTAAACACCAAAGTTAAAAATGCTATGGAATCACTCAGTCAAAGTCTAAAAAATTACGGCTTAAAAACACAGATCGTTCAAGAAAAATCAAGTATAAGTTTGATTATAAAAAAAGAATTTGCAAAAGATTTTATCTATGGAGTACAAGTAGTAAAAAAACAAGCAAGTCAAAGCATAATCGATGATAAATTTATGCCAACTTATTCTAAAGAATTTATTTTTGAGCCACAAACTTTCTTTGCTGATTCGCGTAATGGTTATAATATAGAGTATTTAAACGAGCAAGAAATCATCGTAGATATACTAAAGCAGTATGAGAGGTATTTGCAACTTTTATTTGATGATAAAAATGAAATTTTTACCAAAGCTTATGATTAAAAAGCGTTATAATTACACTTTATTTTATAAGAAAGGCCTTTTATGTTGAGATTTTTTATCATGCTTTTTTGTGCTTTAAATCTTTTTGCTACCACCCCAAAAGATACGATTGTTATAGCAGTGGAAAATGAGCCAGAGCGTATTAATCCGCTTTTTAGTGAAGATCATGATGTAGCAATTGCTCTTGTGTTTTCAGGACTTACACGCTTTGATGAGAATATGAAGTTAACACCTGATCTTGCTAGTTCTTGGAAAGTTAGTAAAGATGAGCTTGTTTATGAATTTACTTTAAGAGATGATGTGTTGTGGCATGATGGGGCTAAATTTAGTGCTAAAGATGTAGAATTTAGTATAAATGCTTTAAAAGATGAGAAGTTAAACTCACCTTCAAAAGTAAATTTTGATGCAGTTAAAGAAGTAAAAATCATCGATGATTATCATTTGTCTATCACACTTTCAAAGCCTTTTCCTGCATTTTTAGACGCTTTGAGTGTAGGGATTTTACCAAAACACTTGCTTGAAAAAGAAAATTTAAATACCACTAAATTTAACCAAATGCCTATAGGAACAGGACCATATAAGCTAAAGCAATGGAAACAAGGTCAATACATGATCTTAGAAGCAAATGAAAATTATCATTTAGCTAAAGTAAAAACACCAAAACTCATACTAAAACACATTAAAGATCCAAGTATTAGTGCTATTGAGCTTAAAAATGGTTCTATTGATGTGGCTTTGGTTGATTTTGTTTTAGCTTCAAATTTTGAAAATGATAAAAACTTTAAAATGCTTGTAGAACCTTCGGCTGATTACCGTGCTTTGATGTTTAATCTAAATCATGAGTTTTTAAAAGATCAAAATGTGCGTTTAGCGCTAAATTATGCTATTGATAAACAAGCTATTATAAATTCACTTTTGCATTCTTTTGGAAAGGTAGCAAATCATCCTTTAGAAAAATCATGGGCAAATCCTAAAGAATTTGCAAGCTATGCTTATGATGTAAAAAAAGCAAATGAGCTTTTAGCAAAAGCAGGCTTTGTGAAAAACAAAAATGGCATTTTAGAAAAAAATGGCAAAGAATTTAGCTTTGAAATGTATGCTATGAGCGAAGATCCGCTAAGAGTGGCTTTGGTAAATATCTTACAAAGTGAGTTTTTAAAGCTTGGCATAAAAGCAAAAGCAGTAGCTAAGCCAAGTGGAAGTTTTGATTATACGAAAATTGATAGCTTTTTAGTGGGTTGGGGTAGTCCTTATGATCCTGATTTTCATACCTTTAGAGTTTTTGCAAGCTCTCAAGATAGTGCTTTAAACTCAAGTGGATGGAATTTTGGCCATTATCAAAATGCTAAAGTTGATGAGGCTTTGACAAAGGCTAGAAATTCACTTGATGTAAATGAAAGAAAAAAACACTATAAAGAATTTATTGATGCTTTATATAAAGATCCTGCGTTTTTATTTATAGCTTATATTGATTATCCTTTAGTTTTTGCTAAAAATATCCAAGGTATAAAACCTCACATTTTAGGTCATCATGGAGTAGGTTTTACTTGGAATGCTTATGAGTGGAGCAAAAATTAGTGTTAAAACTCATTTTTAAACGCCTTTTATGGGCGTTTTTTTTGATGATTTTTGCAAGTTTTTTATGTTTTGTGATGATTTATCATGCTAAAGGAAGTGTGGTTTTTGCTAGTGTGCCTCAAGGAACTAGCCTTAAAATAAAAGAAGAAATCGAGCGTAATTTAAATTTAGACAAACCCTTATTAGAGCAGTATGAAAATTGGCTTTTTAATGCCATGAAAGGTGACTTTTCCTACTCTTTAATTAGCGGAGAAAAGGTTAGTGAAATTTTAAAAGAAAAACTTCCCTATACCATCATACTAGGGAGTTTAGCTTTTTTGGTGCTTTTTGTGTTATCTTTGGTTTTAGCACTTTTTTGTGTTCTTTATAAAGATAGTTTTTTGGATAAATTTATCACCTTTTTAACGATGAGTTTTTTTGCATTGCCTGCTTTTTCTTTATCGCTAATGCTTATTTTGGTTTTTGCTGTATTTTTTAAGCTTTTTCCAAGTTCAGCTATTGCTGATATTGGCTTTGAAGATGATGTGTTTAATCGTTTGTGGCATTTGTTTTTACCAGTATGTGCTTTAGTGCTTTCGCATTTAGCTGTTTTTGTGCGTTTTATAAGGACAAGTTTGATTGATAGTTTAAATCAAAGCTTTATAGAAAGTGCTTTTGCAAGAGGGCTTAGCAAAACAAGAATTTATTTGCACTTTGTGTTAAAAGATGCTTTTGGTTCTATACTTGCGTACTTTGGTGCTTCTTTTGTGAGTTTTTTAATGGGAACTTATATAGTAGAAAGTGTGTTTTCTTATGAGGGTGTGGGAAATTTGGTGATTAAAAGCATATTATTTAAAGATTATCCTGTGGTGCTAGCTGTGGTGATTTTTAGCATTTTAGTAGTGGTGCTTGTAAATTTGATTGTAGAAATAATTTGCAAGATGATTAATCCAAGGTTTGCTAATGCGTAAGTTTTGCGTGATGATGATTTTGCTAAGTTTTATTTTAGCACTTTTTGCACCTTTAATAAGTTCTTATGATCCTAATTTGGTGGATTTAAGTAAGGCTAAAATAGCCCCAAATTTAAGTCATATTTTTGGTACAGATTTACTTGGTAGAGATGTTTTTACGCGTATTTTATATGCCTTGCGTGTTTCCTTGTTTGTAGGAGTAATGGCAGCATTTTTTAGCGTGCTTTTTGCTTGTGCTTATGTGTTTTTAACAAGATTTTTTGCTTATGCTTTTTTTGCTAGGGTGCTTGATATGCTTTTAGCACTACCTTCTTTGCTTGTGATTATGTTTTTTCAAAGCTTTTTGGCGGGATCTTTATGGAGTATGATTTTTATCATCGCTTTGGGGCATTTTGCTTTTGTGGCAAAGGTGCTTGATACCCAGCTGAATAAATTTCAAAAACTTGAGTTTTATCAAAATGCTATCATTTTAGGCTCTAGTAAGATGAAAGCTTTATTTAGCGAGCTTTTACCTGCTTGTTGGAATTTGCTTTTTGTGCTTTTTGTTTTAAATATCGCTCATGCTATTACAAGTGAAGCCACTTTGAGCTTTTTTGGCTTGGGTGTAGAGCTTTGGACTCCAAGTTTAGGAAATATGCTAAATGAAGCAAGCAAGGCTGTGTTTTTAGGGTTTTGGTGGATGATAGTTTTTCCAGTAGCCTTTATACTTATGCTTATCTTGCCTTTGCTTGCTTTGGGTAATGATTTACAAGAAGAGATTAAAGCATGATAGAAATTTCAAATCTTAACCTTAGCTTTAAAGATAAAATCTTATTAAAGGATGTAAATCTTAATTTAGAAGATGGCAAAGCTTTGGCTATCATGGGTAAAAGTGGAGCGGGAAAAAGCTTGCTTTTAAAAAGTATGATTAAGCTTTTTGATAAACATTATAAACTCAATGTACAAAAATTTCAGATAGATCAAAAAGATATTTTAAATTTAAAAGAAAAAGAACTAAACGCCTTAAGAGCTAAGGTAAATTTGCTTTTTCAAGATGTTTATGGGAGTTTTTATCCTCTTGTTGATATAGGGAGTTATTTTAATATAGTTTTAAAAACTCATACTAATTTAAGCACAAAAGAGATTAAAGAAAGGGCCTTTTATTATTTTGAGTGTTTAGGGCTTAAAAATCATGATCTTTTGTGGCATTCTTTTATATATCAGTTAAGTGGTGGTATGGCAAGACGTGTTCAAATAGCTCTAGCTTTGTTAAGCGAGGCTAAGTATTTATTGTGTGATGAGATTACAAGTTCTCTTGATAGAGCTAATGAAGAAAAAATCATTGTCATTTTAAAAGAGTTAAAAACAGAATTTAAAAATCTCATTTTCATCACACATGATATAAATTTAGCCAAAGAGCTTTGCGATGAGGTGGCTATCATAGAAGATAAAACTTTGCTCTATCAAATGCCTATGAAAGAGTTTTTAAGCAATCCAAAAGGTATTTTTGCCAAAGAATTGTTAAATTATTTTGAGAATGAAAATGTTTTTAGAAGTTAAAAATTTAAGCAAATCTTATAAATTTAAAAAACACTGGTATTTAAAAGAAGAAGAAATTTTTGTTTTTAAAGATGTGAGTTTTGCTTTAAATCAAAATGAGAATTTATTGCTTTGCGGGGAAAGTGGTAGTGGCAAAAGCACCTTGGCTAAAATTCTTTGTATGCTTGAACGCGCAAATACTGGAGAAGTTTTGTTTGAAAATGAAAGTATATTAAATTTAGATTTTAACGCTCAAAGAAAATTACGCCAAAAAATTCAATATATTTTCCAAGATCAAAAGCTAGCTTTAAATCCTTACAAAAGCACTAAAAGACTTTTACTTGATGTGTATGAAAATTTTAAACTTAAGCCCGATTTTGAAGAGCTTTTTAAGCTTTTTGATGCTTTTGAGCTTGAAAAAGATATTTTAAATTTAAAACCCTCTAAGCTAAGTGGTGGTCAAAGTCAAAGATTAGGTTTGATTAGAGCTTTGCTTTTAAAGCCAAAATTGCTTATTTTAGATGAAATTACAGCAGCGCTTGATGTAGTGACTGCTTATAAAATTTTAAACTACTTACACGCTTTTCAAAAAACACACGATATTACTTATATATTTATTTCTCATCAAGAAAAAATCTTACAAGATATATGCCATAAAAAAGTGTTTTTGCAATAAAGATAAAAATTGTTTCATTTTGAAATATCATAAAATTTATTTTTTTGATAATAAGTTTTTATATAGCTAAGTTAAAGTAAAATAAATTTTAATTATGCTTGAATAAAAGGTTTATTATGACGCACGCAACTATAGAGCATCAATACTTTGGCATCTTTGCAATGCTTGTTATTGCAAGTGTTATATTTTTTACTTTGGTGTATATTTCTTCTAAAATAGGCTCCAAACTCGCCTCTCATAATAGAAAAAAACTCGGACTTGGAATTTATGAATGTGGGCCTATGGCTTCTAAGCAAGCAAATAAAATCAATTCTCAATTTTTTGTTTTTGCTTTGATTTTTATTTTGCTTGATATTGAAGTGGTGTTTTTATTTCCTTGGGCGGTGATTTTTAAAGATTTAACCGCAGAGCTTTCAAAATACGGCTTATCTTTATTTGCCTTAGTGGAAGTATTTGTTTTTATTTTATTGCTTGCAATAGGTTTTTTATACGCTTATAAAAAAGGAGCATTCGCATGGCAGAGTATCAAAAAATGAGCAATGCGCCAGTTGTTTTAACTACGGTTGATAAGTTAGTGCAATGGGGTAGGAGTAATTCTTTATGGGCGCTATCTTATGGGCTTGCTTGTTGTGCTATTGAAATGATGGCAGCAGGTGGTGCAAGATATGATTTTGATAGATTTGGAACGATTTTTAGAGCAAGTCCAAGACAATCTGAAGTAATGATTATAGCGGGTACTTTAAGCAAAAAACACGCTGAATTTACAAGAAGACTTTATGATCAAATGCCTGATCCTAAATGGGTTATTTCTATGGGTTCTTGTGCAAATACTGGTGGTATGTTTAATACTTATTCTACCGTTCAAGGGGTAGATAGAATCATTCCTGTTGATATTTATGTACCAGGTTGCGCCCCACGCCCTGAAACTTTTCAATTTGCTTTGATGATTTTGCAAAAAAGAATTCGTAAAGAAAAAGCAAGTAGAAAAATAGCTCCAAAAAGGCTTATATGATGAGAAAATATAGCGATAAGAAAAATGCTCAGCTAAAAAATTATTATGAAGATAGATTTTACCATGCACCTGCAACTAAAAAACTAAGCACAGAGAGTAGTGTTTTTGAGAGTGATCATCAAATCTTAAACCAAGAATTTGAGTTAAAAAATTCTTTTATAGAGCTTGATTTTTGGGTGATTGAGATAAACAAAGATGATAATGTTGCTATTCTTAGCAAGCTTAAAAATTTAGGTTATAGTTGTTTTACTGACGCAAGTGCGATTGATTTTGTTGCTCAAAAACAAGGTTTTGAAGTATATTATCAGCTTTTAAATATGGAGAAAAATTTAAGAGTGAGGGTAAAGACTTTCGTTGGTTTAAAAGAAAAACTTCAAAGTGTTATGAGTGTTTTTAAGGGTGCTAATTGGTGTGAGAGAGAAATATATGATATGTTTGGAATTTTCATTATCAATCATCCGAATTTAAAAAGACTTTTAATGCCTGATGATTGGTATGGACATCCTTTTTTGAAAAGCTATCCTTTGCATGGTGATGAATTTGCTAAATGGTATGAGATAGATAAAATTTTTGGAAAAGAATACCGCGAGGTAGTAGGAGAGGAAAATAGAGATCCAGGTTTTGTAGATGAAAAAGACACGCTAAACTTTAGCAGAATTTATCATGAGGTTGGTAAAGGCGAAGCCCCAAGAGAAGATAAATATCTACAAGAATATCAAGAAGAAGGTGGTGTGCCTTTTGTGAAAAAAGCCAAAAGAACGCAAGTAAAAATTTTAGATAAGAGAAGATAAAATGCAAATTTCTACTAAATTAAAACCTTATTATGAAAATATAAGCTTTGAGCGTGAAGATGGTACTATGATAGTAAATCTTGGTCCCCAACATCCAAGTGCTCATGGGAATTTACGCCTTATTTTAGAACTTGATGGAGAAGAAATCACCAAGGCTGCTCCTTGTATAGGCTATATGCATCGTGGTATGGAAAAAATGGCTGAAAATATGATCTATCAAGAGTTTATCCCGACTACTGATAGAATGGATTATATCGCAGCTAGTGCAAATAATTATGCCTATGTAGCTGCTGTAGAAAAACTTTGTGGTTTGGAAATTCCGCGCAGGGCAAGTGTGATAAGGATGATTTTGCTTGAGTTAAACCGCATTGCTTCGCATTTGTTATGGCTTGCCACACATGCTCTTGATATTGGTGCGATGACAGTATTTTTATACTGCTTTAGAGAGCGTGAATATGTGCTTGATCTAATAGAAAAATATTGTGGGGCAAGACTTACACATTCATCTATGAGAATAGGCGGGGTAATGCTTGATTTACCTGAAGGTTTTTTAGATGAACTTTTAGCATTTTGCAATAAATTTCCAAATGATATAAAAGATTATGAAGCCTTGCTTGATGATAATAGAATTTGGCGTGCAAGAACTGAAAATGTAGGAGTGGTAAGTAAAGAACAAGCACTAAGTTGGGGTTGTAGCGGGGTTATGCTAAGAGGAAGTGGGATTGCTTATGATGTTAGAAAAGAAGAGCCTTATTTGCTTTATGATGAGGTAGATTTTGGCGTACCTGTGGCCAAAATGGGTGATTCTTATGCAAGATATAAAGTTTATATGCAAGAATTTAGAGAAAGTTTGAAAATTTTAGTTCAATGTGCTAAGCTCTATCAAGATACTCCACCTGAGATTTTATGCAATCATCCTGAGTATGTAAGTGCTTCAAAAGAGCAAATCATGACACAAAATTATTCACTTATGCAACATTTTGTCCTAGTAACTCAAGGCTTAAAGCCACCAAAAGGAGAGGTATATGTGCCAACTGAAAGTCCAAAAGGCGAACTTGGGTTTTTTATTCACTCAGATGGTAGCGGTAGGCCATATAGATTAAGAGCTAGAACCCCAAGTTTTTTTCACTGTGCATTTTTAGAAGAAATGCTTGTAGGATCATATTTGGCTGATGCGGTGGCAATTTTAGGAAGTATTAATATAGTTTTAGGTGAGATAGACCGATGAGACGCGTGGATTTAAGAAAAAGTCAAGATTTATTTAAGGATTTAGAACAAATCATTCAAAAAGCCTATATGGGTGAAGTTTTAGTGGTTTTGTTTGAAATAGGAGATTTTTCTAATGTAGAAAAAAGTTTTGCTTTCATAAAAGAGCAAAATTGTGAACTTTTAAATTCTTTAAAATTTAATCAAGTAGATTGGACTATAGTTTTTAAAAAGGTAGGACAATGAAATTAGCAAAATATCAAGAAGGCTTAAATGCTTTGTGTTTTGTGGATTTACTTTCTTTAAAAAATCCTTCGCTTTGCGCTAAGCTTAACAAAAGTAAAAATTATAATATTTCCTGTTTAGAAGATAAAAATTTAAAAGCAAGTTTTTATAAATGTGAAATTGCAAGTGTGCCTTTTGTGCTTGCATTACTTTGCAAGATGGGTTTGGAGACTGAATTTAACGAGCTTGATGAGGGTTATTTAAGTGCTGAATCTTGCTTTGGCGAAGAAGAGGCTTTAGAGATTTTGGAGTTTTTAAAAGAAGCAAAGTGTATTATTTTTGATGAAAATTTATACCAACATAAAGACTTTGAAAATATTAAGTATTTTTTAGAAAAACTTTGTCATAAATTTAATCTTTTGCTAATTTGCTCTAATGAAAATGAAGAAAATTTGTCAATACAAAATTCTTTTAGTGCACTTTTAGAACTTGATAATTTTGATGGAACTATCATCATGCAAGCACCTTTAGGGGATAAAAATTTGCATTGTTCTCCATCTTTTGCTTTGATTGCTAAGGTTAAAGATGAGGATAAAATTAATTTAAAAATAAACACTCAAGAATTTACAACTATAATAAAAATCAATCATGATTTAAAAGGCACGGTGGCTTTGTTTGATTATGAAAGCGCTGGTTTTGCTTTTTCAAAAGCTCAAGTTAAGGTTATAAAATGAAAGTTATCATTAATGGTATAGAATGTGAGGCAAATGAGGGTGAGTATATCTTAAATGTCGCAAGAAAAAATGATATTTTCATTCCCGCAATTTGTTATTTAAATGGTTGTTCTCCAACACTTGCTTGTCGTATGTGTATGGTGGAAGCTGATGGTAAAAAGGTTTATTCTTGTAATACTAAAGTTAAGGAAGGTATGGTAGTAGAGAGTGATTTGCCAAATTTATGGGATGAGCGCAATGCTATTATGCAAGCATATTGTATCAACCACCCTTTACAATGTGGGGTGTGTGATAAATCTGGCGAATGTGAGCTTCAAAACTTTACACACAAAGCAAGAGTAAATGTGCAAAATTATTGGATTAAAGATACCCATAAAGAGCATAAAAAATGGGGCGAGATTAATTATGATCCAGCTTTATGTATAGTGTGTGAAAGATGTATTACAGTTTGTAAAGATAAAATAGGAGAAAGCGCTTTAAAAACTACTCCAAGAGGGGCAAGCGCGCCCGATGTAAGCTTTAAAGAAAGTATGAGTAAAGACGCGCTAGCGATTTGGACTAAATTTCAAAAGAGTTTAATTGCGCCAAGTAGTGGTGATATGCTTGATTGTTCTTTTTGTGGAGAATGTACAAGTGTATGTCCAACAGGAGCCTTGGTGGGTTCGGCTTTTCAATATACATCTAATGTTTGGGAGCTAAAGAAAATTCCAGCTAGTAATCCACATTCTAGTGATTGTGAGTTGATATATTATGATATTAAACAAACTAGTATTAATAATCAAAAAGAAAAAATTTATAGAGTGAGCAATGATTTTGCTTTTGCTACGCTAAATAAAGCCGCAAGATATGGTTTTAATACCCAAAATGAAGTTCAAGGTAAAGATGAAAAAGCCTTTGAAAAATTAGTAAATATGATAAAAAATGATGAAATAAAAAATATTTTATTTAATAGCTTTATTACTAATGAAGAAGCCTTAATCTTGCAAAATTTAAGTAAAAAATTTAATCTTAATCTTATAAATCATGAAGCTAAAAAATTCCAAGATTTCCTAGCTTGTTTTTATCAAAATGCAAATGCAATGTATAATGCAAATACAGATGATATTGCTCAAAGTGATTTTTTAATCATCGTAGGTTCGTTTTTACGCTATGATGCGCCAACGCTAGGATATAAAGTTAATAACGCTTTGGTAATGAATAAAGGTGCAGGGCTATATTTTCATCCTATAAAAGATAAAGGTGTGGATAAATATTCTAAAAATTTCTTGCAGATTAATCATGATATTAAAGATAATGAAAGTATTTTATTATTTATCTTGCAAAAATTTGCCAAAGAGCTTCCGCAGGATTTTAAAAACACATTAGAAAATGCATATTATCAAGATACAAAAGAAATAGAAGAAACTATTAATGAAGAAGTTACTGAAAAGATAGAAAAGCAAAATGAAAATGGCGCAACTATTATAGAAGAAGTTAAAAAACTTGTGCCTAAAAAAATTAAAAAAAGCATAGAGGTGCAAAGATCAAATTATGCGAAAAATTTTGGCATAGATGAGGATATTTTGGAAACTTTACTCGCAAAAAAGCAAAAATTTACACTTATTATAGGAAGTGATTTTTACTATGATGAGCAAAGTGTAAAGCTAGCAAAACTTTGTGCTTTGGTACAAAAATATACTGAATTTAAAGTCTTTTTAAATCCAACTTGCACTAATACCTTAGGCGTGAGTTTAATTTGTGATTTAAGTCAAGATTTTCAAGTAGGAAAAACATTAGGTTATAACGAAAAAGGCGATTTTACTTTTTCTTATGATGGGCATTTTGATCTTGCAAGTTCTAGTTTAAATCAACAAGAAGGTAGCTTTGTAAATTATGATAAAAGATTAGTTCCTACAAATGCGGCTTTAGAATTTAAAGGTTATTTTTTAAATGATTTGGCAAATGCCTTAGGTTTTGATGAAGAATTTACAATCAACTATACTAAATTTTTACCACAAAATAAAGGCTTTAGGGTAATTGACTTTGATGAGTTAGAAAATCATTATGATAATGGTGGGGTAAATCATAGAGGTTATGAGCTTGATTTTTCTCATTTTGAGTTTGAAAAAACATTAAGCTCTCAAGAAGTTAAAGAGCAAAATGAAGGAAATTTAACTTTATATCATGCAAATAGCATTCATCAGTTTTCAAAGCTTAGTAATAGAGCTTTTAATGAGGTTGGAGCTTTATTTTTATCGTCTGATTTAATGCAAAAATTTGATTTAAACCAAGATGATAGTGTTATTTTAAAAAGTGAAAAAACTCAAATTGCTATAAGTGTAAAATGTGATGAATCTTTAGAAAATGGTGCGTATTTAGGGGATTATGATAGTAAGATTGATTATAAATCTTTATTTGATAATACTCGATATGTAAAAGTTTGGCTTGAAAAAGCAGGAGCTAAAATATGAGTGATATTACTTTTTTTATTGTAGAAACAATTATAAAATGTGTGCTTGTTATAGCTATTTTTGCTACTTTAGCAGGCTTGGCAACTTATCTTGAAAGAAAGGCTTTGGCATTATTTCATCGTCGTTTAGGGCCTGATATGGTAGGTCCTTTTGGATTGCTTCAAGTAGTTGCTGATATGATTAAACTTTTTACTAAAGAGGATATAGTGCCAACTTATGCTCAAAAAGTGGTATTTTTAATTGCTCCATTGATTGCAGCAATTTGTGCTTTTGTAGCAATTGCAGCTATACCTATTTTTCCTGAATTTACTTTATTTGGTAGAGTGATTCGTCCTATTATCGCTGATATTAATGTGGCCTTGCTTTTTGTTGTAGGTATGGGTGGAGTTAGTTTTTATGCGATTTTTTTAGGAGGTTTAGCAAGTAATAATAAATGGTCGCTGCTAGGCGGGGCAAGAGGGCTTGTTTCTATTATCTCTTATGAGAGCGTTGCAGGACTTTCTTTGGTGTGTGTTGTAATGCTTGTTGGATCTTTGTCTTTAGTAGATATTAATAACTATCAAAGTGATGGCATACTTTCTTGGCTTATTTTTAAACAACCTTTAGCTTTTATTTTATTTGTGATAGCTATTTTTATAGAAACTAATAGAACTCCACTTTGTTTGAGTGAAAACGAAACTGAACTTGTTTCAGGTTATGGCACTGAATATAGTGGGCTTAGATGGGGTATGTTTTTTATTGGTGAATACACAGCCATGATCACTGGAGCGATTATGATATCGCTTTTATTTTTGGGCGGATTTAATGATTTTTGGATTATACCAGGGGCTATTATGATGCTTTTGAAAGTGTCTTTTGTGTTCTTTTGGTATTTTTGGGCTAGAGGGGCTTTTCCGCAACTGCGTCCTGATCAAGTAATGAGAATGTGTTATTTGATTTTAATTCCTTTAGCGGTTTTAAATTTATTAATTAGTGCTTTAGTACTTGTGATATAGGAAAAACAATGAAAAAAGGTTATTTTAAAGTAGATTTTGAGCGTAAAAATCCTCAAAATGCTTATGAAAAATTCATACAAGTAATCAAGCGTTCTTTAAATACAGAGCTTTTTGTAGGTTTATTTGTTGTATTAAGAGAAATGTTTAAAAAAAACAATAGTGCAACGATTAAATATCCTATGGAAAAAGTTGCTTTAGATGATAGATATCGTGCAGTTCATCGTTTGATGCGTTTTATTGAAAGTGAAAATGAGTGTTGTATTGGTTGTGGTTTGTGCGAAAAAATTTGCATTAGTAATTGCATAAGAATGGAAACGAGTTTAAGCGAAGATGGTCGTAAAAAGGTTGAAAATTATAGTATCAATTTAGGGCGTTGTATTTATTGTGGCTTTTGTGCTGATGTTTGTCCTGAACTTGCCATTGTGCATGGTAAAGAATATGAAAATGCCGCAGAGCAAAGATCTTATTTTGGTCAAAAGGAAGATTTTTTAACTCCTATTGATGAGCTTAAAAATCAAGTGGTGTTTGAAGGAAGCGGTAGTTTAAGAAAAGATGCTGATGATTTAGTAAAGAAAACTCCAAATTATTATGAGATAGATTTGCAAAGACAGCAAGATGCTCCAAAGGAAGAAAATGTTTGAAATGATAGCTTTTTGTTTATTAAGTGTTTTGGTGTTGGGATTTTTTTTAATTAGCGTTTTAAGTACTAGTGTGCTTTATGCTATTAGTTCTTTGGCTGTGGCTATGGTTTTTTTAAGTGGATTTTATTTTTTACTTAATGCTGAATTTATCGGAGCAATTCAAATTATCGTTTATAGCGGGGCTATTTTAGGTCTTTATAGTTTTGCTATGATGTTTTTTGATGCTTCTATAAAAGTAAAGGAAAGTTTAAAGGGCAAAAGAATATTTATTTTTGCTGTGATTTTTAGTGCTGTTTTATTAGTTAGTATTATTATGGGATATGAGTTTGGTTTAAATGAAACTAGTGAAGTTTATAGTCTTGATTCTACCCAGCAAATAGGCTTTGCTCTATTTACAAAATATATGCTTGCTTTTGAATTTATGGCAATTTTACTTTTAATAGCTTTAATTTGTGCTATAGCACTTACTCAAAAAAATATAAAAAAGGACGAACAATGATGTTAGAAAAATACTACATTGTGGCTATTTTGATGTTTATCATTGGTCTAATAGGTATCATAAAACGCCAAAATTTAATTATGCTTTTTATTTCAAGTGAAATTTTATTAAATGCTGCTAATTTGGCTTTAGTTACAGCAGGAGCTTCTCATAAAGACATAGAAGGTCAAATTTTTGCTTTATTTGTAATGGGAGTTGCAGCTTGTGAAGTAGCTGTTGGGATAGCACTTTGTGTTTTATGGTATAGAAAAACAGGAACACTAGAGCTTAGCTCTTTAGCTGAAAAAGGAGAGATAAAATGCAAAATTTAGCTTTAATTGCACTTTTTTCTCCTTTGGCTTCAGCTGTTATTTTAGGTATTTTTGCTTTTAGTGCTAAGAAAATTATTTTAGGTTATTTGGCTTCTTTATTTATAGCTTTTTCAGCTCTTGCTTCAATTGTTTTATTAAACAATGGAGTACATTTTAATTTTGAACTTGGTACTTGGATATCTTTAGTAGATGTTAGTTTTGGTTTTAAAATAGACTCTATTACTCTAATTATGATGAATGTAGTAAGTATAGTAGCGACTTTTGTGCATTTATATAGTATATTTTATATGGAGCATGATGAAGGATTTAATCGCTATTTTAGCTATTTGGGGCTTTTTGTTTTTTCTATGATGTTTTTGATTATGAGTGATAATTTCTTAGGGCTTTTTATAGGTTGGGAAGGTGTTGGACTTTGCTCATGGCTTTTGATAGGTTTTTGGTATCATAATGAAAAATACACTTTTGCTGCTAATGAAGCATTTATCATGAATAGAATTGCAGATTTGGCTTTGCTTTTAGGAATTTTCTTAATTTATATAGAATTTAATTCTTTAAAATACGATGAGTTTTTTACCCTTTTATCTTTAGGGCATGAAAATGATACGATTTTGATTTTAATAGCGCTTTTACTTTTTGTAGGTGCTATGGGTAAATCAGCACAATTTCCTTTCCATACTTGGCTTGCTGATGCTATGGCAGGACCTACGCCAGTTTCAGCTCTAATCCATGCTGCTACTATGGTTACTGCGGGAGTTTATTTGGTAATTCGCGCAGGGGAGCTTTATTTACAAGTTCCTGAAGTAGGGTATTTTATCGCTATACTTGGAGCTTTTGTAGCACTTTTTGCTGCTTCTATGGCTATGGTGGCTAAAGATTTAAAAAGAATTATTGCATACTCGACGCTTTCTCAACTTGGGTATATGTTTGTAGCAGCAGGTCTTGGAGCTTATGCAATAGCTTTATTTCATCTTGCAACTCATGCATTTTTTAAATCTTTATTATTCTTAGGTGCGGGTAATGTTATGCATGCTATGAATGATAAGCTTGACATTAGTAAAATGGGTGGACTTTATAAAAGTATGCGTTTTAGTGCTATTTTAATGCTTATAGGTTCTTTAGCTTTAGCAGGAATTTATCCTTTCGCAGGATTTTTCTCTAAAGATTTAATTTTAGGATTTTCTTTTATAAGTCATCATCATGGAATTTTTTTAGTACTTTTAATAGCAGCTTTTATGACAGCTTTTTATAGCTTTAGACTTTTAATGCTTGTATTTTTTACTCCAAAAAGACATGAAGAACATCCCCATGAAGCTAGTAAAATAGCTTTGCTTGCGATGAGTCCTTTGGCTTTGCTTGCTATTATTGCGGGTTTTTTTGAGCATAGCTTTATGAATTTTGTAAGTAAAAATTTAGCTTTTATTGATGGTCAAAATTCTTTAGTTATGGTACTTGCAAGTGCTGCTGCAGTGCTTGGAGTGCTTTTAGCTATCATGGCTTATTGGAAAAATTGGTTTAAGCCATCACTTTCTAAAACAAGTATTTATAAGCTTTTGTTTAATGAATATTATATACCAAGATTTTATCATCAATTTGTTGTTGGTAAATATGCGTTATTTTGTGACTTTTTAAGAAGAAATGACAAAGAAGTTTTGGATGCTTTGGTAGATAGTGTTGCTTATTTTCTCAAAATGTTTGCAAAAACTCTTAGTATAGAGAAAGGATTTTCATTAGTGTTAAGAATTTCTGTTTTGGCTTTTGTGTGCTTATTTTGTTTAGCTTTGGCGGTGTAGAATGCTTGGTCTGTTAATATTATTTCCATTTTTTGCAGCTTTTATGTCTTTGTCTTTACAAAAAGAAGATTCTAAAGCTTTTGCTATTTTAGTTAGCTTTTTGATTTTAATTTTAAATGTTTTTTTGTTGTTTAATTATCATGGTGGCATAGCTTATGAATTTAATTTAAATTCTTTATTGGTTAATTTTCATATTGGTGTAGATGCTATAGCGCTTTATTTGATGTTGCTTTGCTCTATTATGATTTTTTTATCTTTTATATGTTTGGATATTCAAGATAAAAGTGTTGTAGTAAGTATATTTTTATTACAATTTTGTATTATAGGACTTTTTGCTTCATTAGATGCTTTATTGTTTTATATATTTTGGGAGTTTTCTCTTATACCACTTATTTATTTAATAGGTAGATATTCTAATAACTACAAAGCAGGGATTAAATTTTTCATTTATGCATTTTGTGGTTCTATGCTCATGCTTTTAGCGATTATTTATGTAGGATTTTTGTATTATCAAAGTTTTGGGTATTGGAGTTTTGATTTGCTTGCTTGGTATAAGAGTGAATTTTTTATACCTGAAAGTGTGCAAAATTTAATCTTTATAGGTTTTTTTGTTGCTTTTGCGATTAAAAGTCCTTTATTTCCTTTTCATACTTGGGCTCCAAAAGTTTATGCAAAAAGCCCAACACTAGTTTCTGTAATGCTTGTAAGTTTTAAAATGGCGCCTTTTGGATTTTTAAGATTTATTTTGCCTTTAGCGCCCGATACTTTGAATCATTATTATTCTTTACTCGCTATTTTATGCATAGTTGGGATTTTATATACAGCCTTAATTGCTTTTAAAACTAAAGATTTAAAAGAATTAATTGCTTATAGTTCTATTTCGCATTTGGGTGTGGTGATTTTGGGTATTGTAACTTTTACTTATAATGGAGTAAGTGGTTCTGTATTTTACATGTTTGCGCATGGTATAGTAACAGGTGGTTTGTTTTTGGCTGCTTACATACTCTATAAAAGATACCATACTTTTGATTTAGACTTTTATAAAAATTTAGCTAAAACAGCTCCACTATTTAGCTTTTTCTTTGCCGTGTTATTATTTTCATCTATTTCATTGCCTTTAACTATTTCTTTTGTAGGTGAGTTTTTAATATTGCAAGGTGTAGCAAGTGTAAATTTATGGTTCGCATTATTTGCAGGTGGTGTGATTATTTTAGGGGCTATTTATATGCTAAATGTTTATAGGAATATGTTTTTTGCTACTAATGCAGAAAAAATAGAAAAGCTAGTATTGAAAAAAAGTGAAATTTTTATTTTAAGTATTTTAAGTGCAATAGTGATTTATTTAGGTATAGCTCCAAGTGCTATGCTTGATCAAATTGCTTTAAATGTAAATAGTATTCTTGAAGTTATGCAAACAAGAAATATCGCAATAGAAAATCAAAAAATTATAGATAATATAAGAGGTTTTTAATGAGTGGCTTTAGTTTAGAAAAATTAAATTTTGTATTATTATTTCCTATGTTATCATTGCTTTTTTGGGCTATTACTTTGCTTTTGTTGAGTGTGTTTAAAAAACTTTCTAGAAATTTTTACATAGGAGCAAGTGTTATAGCTTTATTTAGCGCTTTATGCTTTTTATTGCTTTATAATGGTTTTGTTTTAGATAATTCTCATGCTTTTTTTGGTTTATTTGTAAGTGATAATTATGCAATTTTTGCACAAATAATTATTTTGGTTTTTTCTATGCTTTATTTATTAATGGATAAAGATGAGCAAAAGGCAGAGTTTTTTTCTTTATTTTTATTTATGGTTGCTTCTTTGATATTAATGGTATCAAGCACTAATTTAATTGTAATTTTCTTAGCATTAGAAGGGTCTTCTTTAGCTCTTTATACATTAATAGCATTAAGAGGAACTCATAATGCTATTAGCTCTAGTATAAAGTATTTTACTCTAGCAGCAGTAGGAGCTGGATTTTTTGTTTTTGCTTGTGCTTTTGTGTATTTAAAAACTCAGTCTTTGGATTTAGATAATCTATTGTATTCTGAATATATTTCAGATCCTATTTTACTTTGTGCTGGAGTAATGTTTTTGGTTATTGTTGGAGTGAAACTGTCTATTGCACCTTTTCATTTTTGGTTAAAAGATGTGTATTATGGGGTGCATACAAATTTTATAGCATTTATATCTATAGTGCCAAAAATAGCTATGATAATAGTGGTTTTAAGAATTTTTTCTGCTTTAGGTGGTGGAGTAAAATTTGAATATATAGTGGCATTACTAGCAATTTTTTCTATGCTTACTGTAAGTATAGTAGCTTTAATCCAAAAAGATGTAAAAAAAATGCTTGCATATAGTTCTATTACTCATTCTTCTTTTATATTGGCAGTTATTGTTTCTAGCATGAGCGTGAGCTCTCAGGGTGATGGTACTTCTTATTGGCTTTCAATTTTTGCTTTATTTGCATATTGGATATCGTTTGCTTTTGCAAATTATGGAATTTTCCTAATATTAAGTTTATTTCAAAAAAGCTCATTTGAGAGTTTTTCAGGCTTGTTTGATCAAAGACCGGTGTTGTCTATAATACTAACTATATTTATTTTATGTATAGCAGGTATTCCACCTTTTGGAATTTTTTGGGGTAAAATTTTAATTTTAGCTTCTATTTTAAACTCAGGTTATTATGTACTTGTATTTGCCATAGCTTTAAGCTCAATGATTATGCTTTATGCTTATTTGAAAATTTTAATTTATGTTTTTTTTAAAAAATCATATTTAGTAGAAAGTATGAAATTGAATATTAAACAAAAGATTATTTTGAGTATATGTTTGATAGGGAGTCTTTTTTTATATGTTTTTGCTTTTGTAGAATAATATTGCTATAATCACGCTTATGATAAGGGTTTTAGTTTCATTTTTATTAAGTATAACTTGTATGTTTTCTTTTGAAATTATTGTTAATAAAGGAGAAGAACATAAGCGTCCTTTTACTCTTTTGCATTTAAAAGATGACAAAGAATTTTCTTGCAAGAGTGTTTTTGAATTTGAAAGAAATTATTTTGAATGCAATGTTTTGGGTGTTAGTAATATGCAATTTCAAAATAAGGAATTTGATGATTTTTTAATTTCTTTTGAAAAACATCAAACTTTTTTGACTATTAAAATTTATCCAAAAACTTTAGCTAAAATGTTTAATTATTCTCAAGATATTTTCAATACCAAAGAAATTCAAAATCATAGTGGAGATTCTTTTAAGCATTTTGTTTTTGTATTTACAGAAGATTTGAGACACTATAAACCTAGTGACGGACTTGACTTTGATATTTATTTTGATAATGCTTTAATGCCTTTTATTGGCGCTTTAGATTTAAATTCAGATCCTATGGAAACTTCACAAAGTGCAGATTTTAATGCGTATTTTAGCATCAAGCAAGAATATGAAGCTAAAAAGTATGATCAAGTTTTAAGAGATTCTATAAATGCAATTAAACGTTATCAAGGTAGTGTATTTATGAATGAATTTGAACTTTATAAATTAAGAGCACAGAATAAGCTTTATACTTACGAACTTGATAAAGATCAGCAAGTTTTAGAGCAAATGCTTAATGATGCAAAAAGATGGGTAAGAACTTATATTAACGATAAAGACTATACAGAAGTAATGTATATTATGATGAGAGTTTATATGGGTCTATCTCAAAGATCTAATGTTGAATATGTTGTGGATATTTTAAATACTGAACATAAAGGGGATAAATATACAACAATAGCTTTACTTGATTATGCAGATTATTTATATCATTTGGGTAAGAAAAATATTGCAAACAATATTTATCAAGATGTGTATTATTCTACCGTAGACACTGATTTGGCAAGTAGAGCAGCGCTATTTTTATCAAAAAATTATTTAGAACAAAAAAATTTTAAGGAGGCAAAAGATTTAGCAAGTCGAATTTTAACTTCTAATCCTGATTTTTTTATTCAAGATTTATCTAATGCCTTGATATTGGCAAAAACTTTAGATAACTATAGAATTTATGACTTAAGTTCTAAAATTTATGAATATATTTTTACTCATTTAACAAAAGTGGATAAAGAATATGAAAGAGTGTTAAAAGATCTTGCTTTGGCTATGTTAAATGCAAATGAGCATACCAAGGCTCAAAAATATTTAGATCTTTATGCAGAAGATTTTCCTTTGGGTGAATATGCAAGTTTAATCAAAGAAGCTCAAGATAAAAACTTTTTGTATTTAAAAGATGCTAATGCAAGTTTTTTACATCAAAGATATGAAGAAATTATACAAAAATATGCCGGAGAAATTTCTAGTAAGGCATTGTTTGATAATGTAAAATTGTATTTTCAAGAAAAAAACTATGAAAAAGTTGTAAGTTATCAAAAAGATATTGAAAAATATTCTAACAAAGAAGCTAAAAATCTTTTAGAGCAAGCTGCTATTTTAGTTTTAGAACAAAAATTAAAAAACGATGAGTGTTTAGCTGCTGTGAAAATATATGATGATTTTAAAACTTATAAGGTAGGAGGTAAAATACAAAACAAAAAGCGTATGCTTGAGTGTTTTAAACGTACTTCTCGTATAGAAGAAGCTAAAAAGTATATCGTGGAAAATGAAAACGATGATGTGATTTTTTATAAGCTTCAGAGTGCAGATTTGGCTTTAAAAGATAAAAGTTATAAAAATGTTATTAAAACCATTAACGATATTTTAAATACAAGAACGATTATTAGTGATAGTGAAAAATTCGAAGCAAATTATATTAAATTTTTTGCCGAGCTTGGATTGCAAGATTATAATGCCATGATAAGAACTTTGCAAAAGTTAGAGCAATTTCCTATGAATTATCGTATGGTGGAATTATATTATGAATTTTTGCGTTATTGTGAAAAAAATAATTTTTTAACAAGTATTTTAACCTATGCTCCAAAGGCAATTAACTATCAAAATTTAAAAGGAGTAAATCTTTTTAGTCCTGATTTAGAATTTATCTATATCAAAGCTTTAAAACAAAGCAATCAAGCTCAAAAAGCCTTAACTTTGTTTAAAGATTTGCTTGCTAATCCTTTAAAAGATGATGAGCGTGCAAGAGCTTTTTATATGCAAAGTAATGTATATGAAGACTTAAAAGATGTGCAAAATCAAAAACAAAGTTTACAAAATTGTATAGATATTAACACAACAAGCAATTGGCAAAATTTATGTAAAGATAAATTAAATATTTTAAATACTCAGCCTTAATATTTTTTTAAAATATAAGCTTTTAAATTCTCATAAGCGCTTTGAAAATCTAAAATTTCTTTATTAAATTTTTTATTAAAAGTTCTTTGTCTTTTAGCAAGTTGTCTTGTGTGAATGATGATGAGTTCTTCAAGCTCTTTTAGATTTATTTTTTTATCTAAAAACTCTTTACATTCTTTCAAACCTATGGAATTTAGTGCTTTTAAATTATGATCATAATTATCAAATAGCATTTTAGCTTCATCTATTAAACCCTCATCAAGCATATTTTGCGTGCGTTTAATAATGCGTTTTTCCAAAAGTTCTTTTTGCCAAGAAATTTCAAAAACATCAAGCTCTTTAATTAAAGCTTCTTGTTTAGTTTCTTTTAAAACTTCACTTGGAATTTTATTAGTTTGTTCATAAATTCCAAGCCATTTTTTCAAACGATAAGTATCATTTTTTTCTATTTTTGCTTGTGGATCAATTTTTATCATTAAATGATAAATTTCATCATTATTTAGTGTACTTTGACTTTCTTTGAATTTTTCACTCAAGCCATCCATTAAAGCTTTTAAATAAAAACTAGTTCCACCTGTGATAATAAGCATTTGATTATTTTTTTGGGCAAAAGCTTTTGCTCTTTTGTATTCTTCAAAAAATAAAGCAATATTAAAATGCTCATTAACATTTAATAAATTTATGCCAAAATAATCAAGCTCATCTAGGGTTTTTTGCTCTGTTTTGGCTGAAGCGATGTTGATTTGTTTATACACGCAAAGACTATCAAGGCTTAAAATACTTGCATTAAATTCATAAGCTAGTTTATTTGCAAGTTCTGTTTTGCCACTTGCAGTAGTTCCAATGAGTGCAAATTCAAAAAACATCGTAAAAATATCCTAAATTTAAAATTATTTTAGTAAAATCATAACAAAAATATATTATAAAGAGAAAAAATGCCTATATTAAAAGAAAAATTAAAAGATATTTTAGATTTGATTGTTTTTAAGCATTCTATTTTTGCCCTACCTTTTTTATTTACTTCAATGATTGTGGCTTCTGTTATTTTAAATGATAGCACTTGGTTTGGTTTTAAAGCTTTGTTTTTGGGTGTTATTTGTGCAGTGAGTGCAAGAAATTTTGCAATGGCGATTAATCGTTTAATGGATGAGGATATTGACAAAAACAACCCAAGATGTGTAAATAGACCTAATATTGATGGGCGTATAGGTAAAACTAGTATTTTACTTTTTATTATTTTAAATGCTATTATTTTTGTTTTAGCAAGTTATTTTATCAACAAATTAGCTTTTGCTCTTTCTTTGCCAGTATTGTTTATTTTAGCTATTTATTCAGCCTTTAAAAGATTTTCATCCTTAGCGCATTTAGTATTAGGATTTTGCTTAGGACTTGCTCCTATTGCAGGTAGTATTGTAGTTTTGGGAAGTATTGAAATTTATAGCGTGATTTTGTGTTTGGGTGTTACTTTCTGGACAGCTGGTTTTGATTTACTTTATGCTTTGCAAGATATGGAATATGATAAAAAAACAGGCTTACACTCTATACCTGCTAAATTTGGACTCGATGCAACCTTGTTTATCTCAGCGTTTTGTCATGTTTTAGCAGTGCTTTTTTGGCTTTTATTTGTTTGGGTAGCTCCAACGGGAAATATTGCTTTTTTAGGCGTGATAATTAGTGCGATTATTTTATTTTTTGAGCACCGCATTGTTAGAAAGAATTTTGCAAAAATTGATAAAGCATTTTTTACTTTAAATGGTTATTTAAGTATAGTGTTTTTTATATTTATTTGGGTTGATCTTTTATGGAGATAAAATTTTTTAAAAGCTCGTTAGAGCTTGAGTTTGAAGAGAGTAAAGAAAGATATGAAGAGTTTTTGCAAGAATATCTTTCAAGTAATAATTATGTCAATTTAAGTAAATGGAAAAAACTTGCTTCAAGAGTGGAATTTAGTGAAGGTGAGCAAATTATTTTTGATTTGCTTATGGATATAAAACAAGAATTATATTTGATGAAAAATGATATCAATAAAACAAAATTATTCACAGATTTAAAATATAAAGCCTTTGTGGTGGGTGTAAATTTTGCACACATTCAGTTTAAAGAAAAGTGTTTAGCTCAAGATGAGCAATATTATGCAAGATTTGAGTTAAATGGTCAAAAAATTAGTATTTTTTTTAAAGCCTTAAATGAAAATGAAGCAAAAATTACACAAATAAAAGCAGAAGATGAGCTTGTGTATGATAATTTTGTAGCAAATATGCAAAGAGCGATGATTAAGATTTTAAAGGAGCAAGAAAATGGATAGTGATTTATTGTTGTGGCTAGTTGTAGCTTTATTAATTTTTGCTATGTTTGCTTATATGATGATTAAAGAAAAAGAAAGTATTGTCAAAATTAATGAGCTTGGTAAGATGATAGAAGATTTAAATAAGCAATATCATTATTTAAAAAAAGAAAGTTTGGACGAGCAAGAACAAGAAAAAGAAGAAATAGATACTGAAGCTATTAAAGAAGAATTAAAAGAAGAACTTTTGCAGGCGCTAGAACAAAAAATCAATCAAAATATTATTCCTATTTTAAATGCTTTAAAAGAAGTAGAAGAGGTAATTGAAGAATTTCAAAGTGAACAAAAAAATCGTTTGTTAAATTTAGAACAAAAAACCCAAAGTATTACAAAATTAAGTCCAAGTTATGATAATGAAGAACAAAAAGTGATAGAGCTTTTTAATCAAAAAAAATCCATAGAGCAAATTGCCAAAGATTTGCGTATAGGCATGGGTAGGGTTGAACTTATCTTGAAATTTAATAAATTATTATAAAGGTTCTTTATGTTAGTGGATAGCTATGGAAGAGTGATAGATTATTTAAGAATCTCAGTAACACAAAGATGTAATTTTCGTTGCCTTTATTGTATGCCAAAAACTCCGTTTGAATGGAGTGCTAAAGAAAATCTTTTATCATTTGAAGAGCTTTTTATGTTTGTTAAAGTTTGCATTGATGAAGGGGTTAAAAAAATTCGTATTACAGGTGGTGAGCCTTTAGTAAGAAAAGATTTGTATAAATTTATTGCTATGATTAGTGAATATAAGCAAGATATAGACTTAGCACTTACTACTAATGCTTCTTTATTAAAACAACAAGCAAAAGACTTAAGACAAGCGGGTTTAAAAAGAATTAACATCTCTTTAGATACCTTAAAAGAAGAAATAGCTTTTAAATTAGCTCAAAAAAACATACTCAAAGATGTGTTAAATGGTATTAATGAAGCTTTAGAATTAGGTTTTAATATTAAATTTAACACCGTAGCGCTTAAAGGGATTAATGATAATGAATTTATTGATCTTTTAGAATTTGCTAAAGCACGCAAAAGCCAAATTCGCTTTATAGAATTTATGGAAAATTACCATGCTTATGGGGATTTGAAAGGCTTAAAATCAGCAGAAATTTTAAACATCATTGCTCAAAAATATTCTTTTAAACAAGGACAAAAAAGCCCAAATGCACCCGCGACTATTTATGAGCTTGAAGATGGGTATGAGTTTGGTATTATTGATCCACATAGTCATGATTTTTGTGATAGTTGTAACCGTATAAGACTTTCAGCCGAAGGACTTTTAATACCTTGTTTGTATTATGATGAGGCATTAAGCATTAAAAAAGCTATACGTAATAAAGACATAGCAGGTGCTTGTGAAATTTTAAAAACCGTGATAAAAAACAAATCAGAAAAAAATAGATGGGCTGAAAATGAAGCCAATCAAAGTTCTACAAGAGCTTTTTATCAAACAGGTGGATAATGGAAGTTGTTGAGACTTTTTTAAGCTTGCAAGGTGAGGGAAAATATAGCGGAAATTTGGCTATATTTGTAAGGTTTGCTGGATGTAATTTTAACTGCACAGGCTTTGGAGTAAAAAAAGAAAAAGATTCTAAAATACTTTTAGGCTGTGATACTATAAGGGCTGTTTTTACTAAAGAATTTAAAACTTGTTACAAAACATATACTTCAACAAAGCTTTTTGATGAGGTTTTAAAGTTAGCCAATTCACGCAAAGTTATAGTAGTAATTACGGGTGGTGAGCCCTTGTTAAATCATCAAAACAAAGATTTTTTGTGTTTTATTAATTTGCTTTTAGAAAATGATTTTAAAGTGCATTTTGAAACAAACGCAAGTATTGAAATTGATTTTGAAAAATATCCTTTGTATAAAAAATGTTATTTTGCTTTAGGAGTAAAGCTTAGTAATAGCGGGGTTAAAAAAGAAAAAAGGATTAATGAAAAAGCCTTAAAGGATTTTAAACATTATACTAAGGATAGCTTTTATAAATTTGTTTTAGACAAGGATTTTTTACAAGAAAATAAAGCCTTAGAGGAGATTAGTGAAATTTTACAGATTTGTGAAAATGAGGTGTTTTGTATGCCTATGGGGTCAAATGAAGAAGAAATTTCTAAAAATGCCTTAAGTGTTGCTGAATTTTGTATAAAAAATGGATATAATTACTCTGATAGAATGCATATTAGAATTTGGGGAGATAAAGAAGGCGTATGATTATTAGAAAAATGTTTGAATTTGAAAATGCTCATATTGTTAGATTTTGTAGCTCCAAGCGATGTAAAACAAGCATACATGGCCACTCTTATAAGGTAGAAATTTTACTTGAGAGTAAATACCTTGATAATGCTGGAATGGTGTATGATTTTGGCTTGTTAAAAGATGAGATAAAACAAATTATTGATAGTTTTGATCATGCTATTACACTTTTTAAATATGATGATAAAGTTTATTTAGAAGATATGAAAAAGCACTCACAAAGATGGGTAAGTTTGCCTGTGAATGTAAGTGCGGAAAATTTTGTACGTATATTTTTTGTTTTGATTGATGCTTTGCTTTTAAAAACTAAGATGGTTAATGGAGAGCAAGGTGTTAGTTTAAAAAGTATTATTGTGCATGAAACAAGAACAGGTTATGCACAAGGTTTTAGAGAAGATGCTTATAGTGAGTTTTTGCCAAAGATAAATCTAACAGATATTGAATTTTCACAAGCTGTAATTGATGAATGGAGAGATAAAGATTTTTTTAAAAAACTTCAAGACTCAAATTTTGTTTTTGTCAATCAAAAGGAGGTGTGATGAAAAAGGTTTTACTAATTGTGCCATTGTTGCTTTTTATGGCTTGCTCAAGTCAAGAAAATAAAAATACAAAAAAAGAAGTTCAAACTGAACAAGTTCAGATTGAGCAAAGTGATTCTAATGTTATTATAGATGATGAGACGCTTCCTATACCTGTAGATGATGATATCAAAGATGAAAATAGCACACAAGGATAGTGATGGATCAAAGTTATGAGTTTTTCTTAGCATTGCATGTATATAGTCTATATGCAAATGGCTTTTTAATGTTGTTTTATTTATATCTAACTCAAAGTAGTTTTTCGCAAGAGTTTATTTTTATAAAAAGAATTCGCCTTTTTTTGCCAATTTATTATTTATTTTTAGCAATTACACTTTTTACAGGAAGTTTGCTTTGGGCTTTAAAGTATTTTGAGCTAAATCTCTATATACTTTCTATGTGGTTTTGTTGGATTTTGATTTTTGCTTTGGCTATTTATCAATTTATTTTATTTAAAAAAGCAAGATTGTTTAAGCGTTATGCCAAATTTAGGTTTTTAAGCTTTTTTATTTTGTGTTTGGGTATATTTTTACTTTTTGTGCCTTATTTGCTTCAAAGGTTTTATTTTTAATGCGATTTTTATATCACCCACAAAGTGGTGCTTTAAATTTAGAGTTGGAAAATGAAGCTTTCTTACATTTAAAAGCTAGAAGAATTAAAGTAGGTAATAAAATCATATTAAAAAATTTAAAAGATTTTTTTGCTTACACTTATGAATGTATAGAGCTTTCTAGACGCTCTTGTGTATTAAATTTACTTGATAAAAAAGAAGAAAAACAAGAATTAAAAACATATTTGCACTTAGCTTTAGCAGTGATTGATCCAAAGATCATAGAAAAAACCTTGCCTTTTTTAAATGAACTTGGAGTGGCAAAGCTTTCTTTTGTGTATATGGACTATTCACAAAAAAATTTTAAATTAGATTTTAAAAGAATGGAAAAGATTCTTATAGAATCATCCCAACAATGCGGTCGTGCTTCTTTAATGGAGCTTGAAAGCTTTGGTGATTTTAAAAAATTTCAACAAGCTTATGAAAATATTGTTTTGATAGACTTTGAAGGTGAAGATTTGATGAGTTTTGAGCCTAGTAAGCATGTTTTTTTAGTAGGCGCTGAAGGTGGATTTTCTCAAAAAGAAAGAGAAGTGAATACAAAAAAAGCAAAATTACAAGCTAATTTCATACTCAAAGCGCAAACAGCTTTGGTAGGGGTTGCTTCAAAATTCATAATTTAAAAACACGCTTAAATTTAGCTATTTTTTATATAAAAATCTATATAATTACGCCTTAATGTTTTGAAAAAGGATAAACAATGAAAAAAGAAATTCATCCAGAATATGTAGAATGCAAAGTTAGTTGTGCTTGTGGAAATTCTTTTACTACTAAGTCAAATAAACCAGAAATTAAAGTTGATATTTGCTCAAGTTGTCATCCATTTTTTACAGGTAGTGAAAAAATCGTAGATGCTGCGGGTCGTGTAGAGAAATTTAAGAAAAAATACGCAATGCAATAATGTTATATTTTATTCCTACACCCATAGGAAATTTAAACGATATTTCTTTTCATTCTTTAGAAATTTTACAAAAATGCAAACTCTTTTTATGTGAAGACACGAGAGTTTGCAAATCTTTAGTCCATCTTCTTAACGAAAAATTTAATTTAGAAATAAAACCTGATAAATATCTAGCCTTACATACTCATAATGAAAAAGATTTTTTGGCAAAAATAGATGAGAGTTTTTTTGAACAAGATATTGCATATTTAAGTGATGCGGGTATGCCAGGTATTAGCGATCCGGGACAATTTTTAATTGAATATGCTATTAAAAACAATATTGACTATGAAGTCTTAGCAGGATCAAATGCTGCTTTGCTTGCATTAGTTTCAAGTGCATTTTGTAAAAAAGAATTTATTTTTATGGGTTTTTTGGCTAATAAAAATCCTCAAAGACAAAAAGATATTGAAAATTTAATGCTTAATCCTTATCCTAGTATAGTTTATGAAGCGCCCACTAGAATACTTAATTTAGTAGAAGAAATTAGTAAAATTGATCCTTTAAGAGAAATTTTTATCATAAAAGAAGCAACAAAGAAATTTGAAACTAAATTTAGAGCAGAAGCTTTAGAGGTTTTGGAAAAATTAAAAATAATGGATTTGCGTGGTGAATGGTGTGTAGTGGTAAGTGCCAAAGAAAAGCAGTTTCATCAAAATACCTTGTGTGAGCAAGATATTTATGAGCTTGATTTACCTTTAAAAGCAAAAGCAAAACTTCTTTCGAAAATCAATGCAAAATCTCCAAAAGAAAATTATCAAAAACTGCTTTTAAGTTGAATTTGGTTATTATTTAAAAATGATAGTTTATGGTAAGCAAGTGTTTTTTTATATCTTAGAAAAGCATAAAGAAAAAATTAAAGAAATTTATTTAGCAAAAGAATGTGAAAAAGCTGATTTTTCAAAAATAGCAAAGGTATCAAAAAAAATTAAAAAACTTGATTTTAAGGCCGCACAAAGTTTAGCAAGAGGTGGAAATCATCAAGGTTTTTTAATGGAAATTGATGAGTTTGAGTTTAGTTCTTTTGAGAGTTTAAAAGAAAAAGATTTTATAATTATTTTATATAATATTAGTGATGTTGGAAATATAGGTGCTATCGTGCGCAGTGCTTATGCTTTGGGTGCTGATGGGATTATTTTGGTAGCTAAAAGTGTGGCTATAGATGGAGTTATCCGTGCAAGCAGTGGTGCGGCTTTAGATATGAAAATAGTCTTAAATGATGATATTTTAAGTATGATAAATGAGTTAAAACAAAAAGGTTTTTATATCTATGCTAGTGCAAGTGGAGGTAGTGATATACATACTATTAAGGCCAAAGATAAAAAAGTTTTGATTATGGGAAGTGAAGGTTTTGGTATAGCACCTAAGATACTTAAAAAATGCGATGAGTGCGTAGGTATAAAAATGCACAATGATTTTGATAGTTTAAATGTTAGTGCAGCGTTTGCAATACTTTGCGATAGGATGAAAAATGGATAGTTGGAAAAAATTAGAAGATTTAAATTTATTAGAAGTTCAAAAAAGAACACAAATAGAAATAGCTTGTCTTGAGTATATCATCAAAAAAGATTTCAAGTCTTTATCTCGCTTTAATGTAAACGGTTTCATTAAAATTTTACAAAGAGAGTATGAGCTTGATTTTTCTAATTTTTTAGAAGAATATCATATGTATTTAGAGGAAAATGGCATTGAGAGAAAAAATCATGTGCATATTTCACCTAGAATGAACTCATATACTAAAGAAAGCTCAAGTGTATGGTATATTGTGATTATAGTAGTAGTGCTTTTGATGGTAGCTTTAGCTTGGGGTGTTTCAAGATTTTTTCAAAGTTCTACTTTAGATGAAAATACTACCAATGTATTAAATCAAGAGCAGGTTGTTTTAGAAGAAAAAGTTGATGAAAATGAAACACCAGTTCTTAATTTTTTTATTGATAATGTTATGGAAAATAATGAAACAAATACAACTATTTTAGAGCCAATAGATGAGAGTAATAACACCATAGAAGAAACACTAGAAGATAATGCTAGCTCAAATATGCCTGAAGAAAATATCATTTTACTCAATGAAAGCATTATAAAACCAAGTGCAGAGCTTTGGCTTGGTATGGTGGATTTAAAAACTTTTAGAAAGAGTTCTTTAACTATTAAAAATGATTATGTTTTATCTTTAGATAAGGATATGTTAATTACTACAGGTCACGCTGCTTTTAGTTTAAATGATGAAAATAACAATACTTTAGAGTTTAAAAATGGCGTGTCTAAATTTTTAATGATTAAAGATGGTAAAATCAAACAAATTACAAAAGCTGAATTTATCAAAGAAAATAGAGGAAAATTATGGTAAGAATTTTAATATTTTCCATTTTTTTTACCCTTAATGCTTTTGCACTAAGTGCTTTAGAAGTTGCAAAACATATTGTTAATGATAATTCCAAAGATGCAAAATTAGAGCTTTTGTTTGCAAGGAATGATTATAAAGATGAACGCGGAAATGTAGATATTTACACTATTTCTCAAATTTTAAAAACTAATTCTTTGGCAAATTTTATATTAAATGAGCCAAAAACTCTAACTTTTAGTTTTAAAGCTCAAGCTGATTCTGTTTTATTTTTTAAAACAATTAACGATACTTTAAACGAGCTAGGCTATGTGTATTTTATACCAACTGAATTAACTTTAAGAGAAAATTATATCACTTATAAATTAGCTGTAGATTCTCAGTACATGCTTGATCCGGGAGTTTTTTATAAGGCTTTATTAGGAAGTTCTGTTTTTATTAAAGACATTTCTAAAATTTCAGAGCTAAATTATGAGTATGAATTGGACTTTTCAAAAGCAAAACCCAAAGTTAATACTCAAATTTCACTAAATACCATTACTCAATTAAACAAACCTTTAAGAGAATATATTATTGATTTGCAGGGTGCAAAAAGTATGGAGCTTAGTGCGCATAATCTTGATTCTTGGTTTTGTAAAATTCAGTTTTTAGATAAAAATTTAAATTTTATTCAAGGTGTAGAAAATACACACAAGCAAAATGAAATAAATGTAAATATACCATTGGGTGCAAAATATGCTATTATAGGGGACATGTTTAGCCTTGATAATATAAAAAGGGGTTTAAAAATTTACTTAAGACGCTAAAAGGATGGACGATGTTTGAAGAAATTCATTTTAATACCATAGAAAGACTTCCAAATTATGTTTTTGCTGAAGTTAATGCGATTAAAATGGCAGCAAGAAGAGCAGGGGAGGATATAATAGATTTTTCTATGGGAAATCCTGATGGCAAAACTCCTCAGCATATTATAGACAAGCTTTGTGAAAGTGCAAACAAAGAAAAAACTTCAGGTTATTCCGCTTCTAGTGGAATTTATAAACTAAGACTTGCAATTTGCAATTGGTATAAAAGAAAATATGATGTCGATTTAGATCCCGAAAGTGAAGTTGTCGCAACGATGGGCTCTAAAGAAGGCTTTGTAAATTTAGCAAGAGCCGTTATTAACCCAGGAGATGTAGCTATTGTGCCTACACCTGCTTACCCTATACATACCCAAGCTTTTATCATAGCAGGTGGTAATGTAGCGACTATGAATTTTGATTTTAATGAAAATTATGAATTAAATGAAAATACTTTTTTTGAAAATTTACAAAAAACATTACATGAAAGCATTCCGCGTCCAAAATATGTAGTAGTAAATTTTCCGCATAACCCTACAACGGTTACAGTGGAAAAAAGTTTTTATGAGAGATTAGTTGCTATGGCAAAAAAAGAAAGATTTTATATTATTTCTGATATTGCTTATGCAGATTTGACTTTTGGGTCTTATAAAACTCCTTCGATTTTTGAAGTTGAAGGTGCTAAAGATGTAGCAGTAGAAACTTATACGCTCTCAAAATCTTACAATATGGCAGGTTGGCGTGTGGGCTTTGTGGTAGGCAATAAATGCTTAATTGCAGCTTTGAAAAAAATCAAATCTTGGTTTGACTATGGTATGTATACTCCTATACAAGTCGCTGCTACTATAGCTTTAGATGGAGATCAAACTTGTGTTGAAGAGATTAAAGCAACTTACGCAAGAAGATTAGAAGTCTTGCTTGATTCGTTTTTTCAAGCAGGATGGGAGCTGAAAAAGCCTAATGCAAGCATGTTTGTTTGGGCAAAACTTCCTCAAAGTAAGGCTCATCTTGGTAGTATGGAATTTTCCAAACAGCTTTTGCAGAAAGCAAATGTAGCGGTAAGCCCTGGAGTTGGCTTTGGTGAAGCGGGTAATGAGTATGTTAGAATAGCTTTAATAGAAAATGAAAACCGCATTCGTCAAGCAGCAAGAAATATAAAAAAATATTTAAGAGAATAAAATGAAAATAGCAATTTTAGGCTATGGCACGGTAGGAAGTGCTGTTGTAGAAACTTTGTTAAAAAATCAAGATTTAATCAAAGCAAGATGTGATGAAGAAATTATTCCAGTGATTGCTTTGGCAAGAAATCCAAAGCCAAATGCATTGATTCCTGTAGTAAATGATATTGATGAGGTTTTAGAGCGTGAAGATATTGATGTGTTTGTGGAGTTAATGGGCGGTATTGATTTACCTTTTGAGATAATTTCAAAGATTTTAAAAAGAAAAAAATCAGTAGTAACCGCTAATAAAGCTTTGCTTGCTTATCATCGCTATGAGCTTGAAAAATTAGCACAAGATACAGCTTTTGGTTATGAGGCAAGTGTGGCAGGTGGAATTCCTATTATTAAAATTTTAAAAGAGGGTTTGAGTGCTAATAATATTGTTTCTATTAAAGGTATTTTAAATGGTACAAGCAATTATATTTTAAGTAAAATGACTGAGGATAATGCTAAATTTCAAGAAGTATTAAAAAAAGCACAAGATTTAGGATATGCTGAAACTGATCCAACTTTTGATATAGAAGGTTTTGATGCTGCGCATAAACTTTTGATTTTAGCAAATATTGCTTATGGACTAAGAGTAAAACCTGAAGATATCTTGATTGAAGGTATTAGTAAGGTAAGTGATGAAGATATTTATTTTGCAAAAGAATTTGAATACACCATAAAGCATTTGGGTATTGCTAAAATAAAAGATGAAAAAATAGAGCTAAGGGTTCATCCTGCTATGTTAAATAAAGACAAAATGTTAGCAAAAGTTGATGGAGTGATGAATGCTATTAGTGTTGATGGAGATATTTTGGGTGAAAGTTTATATTATGGCCCAGGAGCAGGTGGCAAGGCAACTGCAAGTGCTGTGATAGCAGATTTAATCGATATAGCAAGAAAAGAAAAAAACAGTGCTATTTTTGGATATTTAAATGATACTTCTTATAAAGTTTTAAACAAAGATGAAATTTATACAAGATATTATTTAAGATTAAAAGTATTAGACAAAATAGGGGTTTTATCAAAAATTACACAATTAATGAGTGAACATCAAATTTCAATTGATACATTTTTACAAAAACCTAAAAAAGAAAAGCAAGATTGTAGTACTTTATTTTTCATTACTCATCAAACATATGAAAAAAATATACAAATTTTAACTCAAAAGCTTAGAGAACAAGAATTTGTAAAAGATGATGTTTTTATGATGAGAATAGAAGATTAATGGCGCTTATGCAGTATCTTTTTGGTAAAAAAGGAGAGGATTTAGCGTGTGAGTATTTAAAAACTCAAGGTTTTGAAATTTTAAAAAGAAATTTTCATTCTAAATTCGGAGAAATCGATATCATTGCTAAAAAAGATAAAATTTTACATTTTGTTGAAGTTAAAAGCACACAAGGTGATTATGAAGTAGAATATAGATTAGATAATAAAAAATATAATAAAATTGTTAAGACTATAGAATATTACTTTATGAAACACAAAAGTGATGAGAATTATCAAATAGATTTGCTTTGTGTATATAAAGATGATATAAAACTTTTAGAGAACATCGGTTATTAAGAGAATATTTATTCTAATTTAATAAAATGTGAAAAAATAAAGGAGAAAAAATGGGAAAATATATTGATTTAACTACAGAAAATTTTGCACAAGCAAAAGAAGGTGTAGCTTTAGTAGATTTTTGGGCTCCATGGTGTGGACCTTGTAGAATGCTTGCACCAGTAATTGATGAGCTTGCAAATGATTTTGATGGTAAGGCTAAAATTTGTAAAGTAAATACAGATGAGCAAGGCGATTTGGCTGCACAATTTGGTGTAAGATCTATCCCAACTATCATTTTCTTTAAAGATGGTGAAGTGGTTGATCAGCTAGTGGGCGCTCAATCAAAACAAGCTTTAGCAGACAAACTAAACTCACTTTTATAATCTTAAGCCACTTTTTGTGGCTTTTCTTCATATTTTTTACTATTTAATAATTTTTATTATTTATAATTAAAGAAAAATTTGTATAATACCTATAAATAAAACTACAAGGAAAATATTATGTTGGATTTAGCTATTATAGGTGGTGGACCTGCGGGTTTAAGTGCCGGTTTGTATGCTACAAGAGGTGGATTAAAAAATGTTGTCATGTTTGAAAAAGGTATGCCTGGCGGACAAATTACTTCAAGTTCAGAAATTGAAAATTACCCTGGCGTTGCTCAAGTTTTAGATGGAATTTCTTTTATGGCTCCTTGGAATGAGCAATGTATGCGTTTTGGTTTAAAACATGAAATGGTAGGTGTAGAACAAATTAGCAAAAATACTGATGGAAGTTTTAATATAAAATTAGAAGGTGGTAAAAATGAACAAGCAAAAGCTGTAATTGTATGCACAGGTTCTACACCGCGTCGTGCTGGTTTTAAGGGTGAGGATGAATTTTTTGGTAAAGGTGTAAGTACTTGTGCAACTTGTGATGGCTTTTTTTATAAAAACAAAGAAGTAGCTGTTTTGGGTGGTGGAGATACAGCCTTAGAAGAAGCATTGTATCTAGCTAATATTTGCTCAAAAGTATATTTAATCCACAGAAGAGATGAATTTAGAGCAGCACCTTCAACAGTTGAAAAAGTAAAGAATAATGAAAAAATAGAATTAATCACAAATGCAGTAGTTGATGAGGTTTGTGGCGATAATATGGGTGTTAATAAAATTAAAATAGCATTTAATGATGGCTCTAAAAGAGAACTTGATGTGCCTGGAATCTTTACCTTTGTTGGATTGAATGTAAGAAATGAAATTTTAAAACAAGATAATGGTGAGTTTTTATGTGCCATGGAAGAAGGCGGTCAAGTGAGTGTAGATCTTAAAATGCAAACTAATATTGCAGGATTATTTGCAGCAGGTGATTTAAGAAAAGATGCGCCAAAACAAGTAATATGCGCAGCAGGTGATGGAGCGGTTGCAGCGCTTAGCGCTTTAGCTTATATTGAAAGCTTACATTAATCTTCACTTAAATTTCACAAAAACTAATTAAGATTCTCCTATAAAAATTAAGGAGAATCTAAAATGAAAAAAATACTAATTCTAAGTACAACTTTAGTGCTAATGGCTAGTGCAAATATTACACAACAAAATGCTAACTTGTATCAACAAAATATGCCTCAGCATAATCCTTATGCGCAAAATTATTACGGACTTTCTAAACCTATTATGGATAAAATTCAAAGTTCCTTTCCTAGAGCTTTTATTGTAGATGTAGATTGGGAAGAGTTTGGATATGAAATTAAACTAAGTAATAATATGGAAATGTTTTTTGATAGAAATGGAAATTTTTTAGGTCAAAAATGGGATGATTAATTAAAAGAGTTATTTGCTTTTAAATAAATAAACGCTACAATTTTCCAAATTCTAAAAAGGCAGATTTTAAAATGATTAATATTGGAATTCATGGAAGTAACGGGCGTATGGGCACTCAAATAAGACTTTGCTTAGAAGATGATGAGCAGGCAAAGGCTAGTGCGTTTTTTGATCAAGGATCAAATTATGAAGATTTTTTTAATAAATGTGATGTGATTATTGATTTTTCTACTCCAAAGGGTTGTGAGGATTTGCTTTTATACGCAAGAAGTAATCCTAAGCCTTTGGTGATAGGCACTACAGGTTTAGATGCTAAGCAAAATGAATTGATGCAAAGTGCAAGTATTACTATGCCTATTCTTTATGCAACTAATATGTCTTTGGGTGTGGCGATTTTAAAAAAACTTTCTTATTTAGCTAGTGAGGCTTTGAGAGATTTTGATATAGAAATACTTGAAATGCACCATAATAAGAAAAAAGATGCTCCAAGTGGTACTGCGATGACTTTAGCACAAAGTGTTGCAAAGGCTAGAAATTTAGACTTAGAAAAAGTTAGAGTAAGCGGTAGAGATGGGATTATTGGGCAAAGAAGCAAAGATGAAATTGCAGTGATGAGTTTAAGAGGTGGCGATATAGTGGGTTCACATAGGGTTGGTTTTTACAATGAAGGTGAATTTATAGAGTTAAATCATACCGCAACATCACGAGCTACTTTTGCAAAAGGTGCAATAAAATGTGCAAAATGGCTAGTTTCTCAAGAAAATGGCTTATATGATATAGATGATTGTTTAGGAATTTAAATGTGTGCAGTAGTTGGAGTAATTAATTCAAAAAATGCAAGTACGGTGGCTTATTATGCTTTATTTGCAATGCAGCACCGCGGACAAGAAGCAAGCGGGATTAGTGTAAGTGATGGTTTAAATATCAAAACTCATAAAGCTAAAGGTGAGGTTGGACAAATTTTTAATACTCAAATTTTAGCAGGATTAAAAGGTGAGATAGCTATAGGACATAATCGTTATTCTACGGCAGGAAATTCTTCTTTGCATGATGCACAGCCTGTTGCGGCTACTTGTTCTTTGGGGGATATTTCTTTAGTACATAATGGAAATTTAATTAATAAAGAAGAAGTTAGAAAAGAGCTAATTGATAGTGGCGCTATTTTTCACTCAAATATGGACACAGAAAATGTGGTACATTTAATAGCAAAAAGCAAAAAAGAAACTTTAAAAGATAGATTTATAGAAAGCTTGACTCAAAGCAAGGGAGCATATTGCTTTATGCTTGCTAGTAAAAATCAACTTTTTGTAGTAAGAGATCCTTACGGGGTTAGACCTTTGTCTTTAGGCAGATTAAAAGATGGCGGGTATATTGTAGTGAGTGAAACTTGTGCTTTTGATTTGATAGAGGCTGAATTTATTCGTGATGTAAAGCCAGGTGAGATGCTAGTTTTTACTCAAGGTAGTGATGAGTTTGAAAGTATTCAAGTTTTTGATAAGACAGATCCAAGAATTTGCGCATTTGAATATATTTATTTTGCTAGACCCGATAGTATTATAGAAGGTAAAAGCGTATATGAAGTGCGTAAAAAAATGGGTGAAGCCCTAGCTAAAAAATTTAAAGAAAAAGTGGATTTTGTAGTGCCAGTTCCAGATAGTGGCGTGAGTGCTGCTATAGGTTTTGCGCAATATTTAAAAATCCCACTTGAAATGGCAATAGTGAGAAATCATTACGTAGGCAGAACCTTTATAGAGCCAACTCAAGAAATGAGAAATTTGAAAGTAAAACTAAAACTCAATCCTATGAAAAAAGTTTTAGAAGGCAAAGATATAGTGGTGATTGATGATAGTGTGGTAAGAGGAACAACTTCTAAAAAAATCATCGCACTTTTAAAACAGGCAGGTGCAAGAAAAATCCATTTGGCTATAGCATGCCCAGAAATCAAATTTCCTGATATTTACGGTATAGATACTCCTACTTTTGAAGAACTAATCTCGGCTAATAAGAGCGTTGAAGAGGTTAGAGAATATACAGGCGCAGATAGCTTGACTTTTTTAGATATTGATGAATTAGTTTCAAGTATAGGCGATGAAAGAAAATATTCTTTGATTAGTTTCGATGGGGATTATTTTATTAAATAACCCTCATCTGCATTTTAATTGTTTGAATATCTTGTAACTTTGAAAATGAGGTGGCAACCCCACTTCAAATGAAAAATCTTTATAGGTATGCCCTGGTAAGTTTTTTGCAATATTTATATTATATGACGCATCTCTTTGTTGTTGGTTTGCTCTTTTGATACTATCAAAATTTTGTTGATTAAAAATTTCGCCACTAACTTCATGTTTTTTATTATCATCAATTATTCTAAGCTCTAAAAAACACTCTGAAAGCTTAAAATTAGTGTCGTTGGTAATTCTACCTTTGACTATAATGCTTTCTGTTGCTAAGCGTCTGTAGGTTGAAAAATTACTCAAACTTGCCTTTTTAGTGTATTGATCTATGGTTAGCAGTAGTGAGATGGTTAAAATTAAAGCAAGTATAAAACTTACTACGCAAAAAATAATCATATATTTTTTATTTTGAACTTTTAAGTAAAGTAAAACCCAAGTCAAGCCTGTGGAAGCTAACATAATGAAAATGATTAGAATATGAAAAAAATTAAAATATCCCATTTAAAAACACTTAGAATAAATTTTAATGTCAAAATTTTGACCTTCCTTAAAATCGGAAAATTTGGTTTTAAAATTAATGGTTTGGTTAGGGTTTATTGTTTCTTCTATAATGGTAGATTTGCTTTTTAAAGGTTTTATATTGTGCAATAAATCTCTAAAACTATTATTTTCATCACTTTTTTTAAAGACTTCCACATTTAATTTGCAATATTTAAAACTTTTTTTAGAAGTGTTTGTTAAGCTGTAATCAACACTTAATGAGGTGTCATATACAAAGTATTGTACATGATCTAAATTAGTTATTCTAGATCTTACTTTGGTGTCAATTAAAAAATATCCCAAATATGCAATACTAATTGAACATAAAATTCCTAAAAAAATAACCATAAAAGCAAAAGCAGGTTTATTTCTAATAATTAAAGCAATAAATAAAGTGATAATAAAAAAAAATACAACCAAAGCTATTAGTAAAAAATCAATCAAGTGCAAATGGGTTGTATAAAAAACCATTTGCTCTCGAAAATACTGAACATTCATCAACTAATCTTTTAATTAGCTACCGAGCTCGTTCTTTTGTTATCTTTACTATCAACCCAAATATTTGGCACAGCTCCACCAGGTGTTAAGAAAATTTTAGCATCTTTGTTAACCTTAAGAGCCTCATTAAATTGCTTTTGAGTTTCGATTTGCTTTAAATCAAGTAAAGGATTGTTTAAACTTTTTGCTATTTCTCTGTTTGAATATGCTTGAGCATCAGCTTCAATTTTAACTGCACTCGCTCTACCTTTAGCACTAATAATGGTTGCATTTGCTTCCCCCTCAGCTAAAGCTGCTTTTTTAAGTGCTTCTTGGTTAGCTCTTTCAACCTCATATTTAGTTCTTTCAGCTTCTTGTTTGGCAATTTGCACTCTTTCGATTTGCTCTTTTACTTTTATAGGTAAGATAATTTCTCTAAGCTGTACTGCTTGGAGTTCAGCAGGTTCATTTGGTTGGCTTTCTATAGTTTTTCTAATGCCTTGATCAATTTGCACTGCTATGGTGTTACGATTTGTTGGAAGTTCTTCCGCAGTATATTGACCTACTACATTTCTTACTACATCTCTTACAACTGGATCAATGATTTTATTTTCCCAATTAAGCCCCCAAGTAGCTATGGTTTGAGGAACTTGCAAAGGATTTAATCTATATTGAACGGTTACATCAATAGATACGGGCAAACCTCTTGAATCAAGTACTGAAATACTATTTTTATTTACAACTCCTGAGCCTATTTGTAAATTTTCATTTACGCCTTCAATGGAAGCATAATTAATTTGTCTTACTCTAGTATCTACTATAGTGATTTTTTGCAATACTGGCATAAAAAAATGAAGTCCTGGCTCAAGCGGAGTAGGACTGTATTTACCCGTGGTAGACTTGATCCCCATTTCCCCTGAATTAACTATTGCAAAAGGTTTAAAAAGTGCAAAAACTAAAATAATCGCAATCGCACTATAAATTAATGGAGAAAATTTTCCAAAACCCTTGAAATTAAAATCAGGAGCTTTGAAATTTAAATTTTGCTTATTGTTGTTTTGATTGTTTTTTTTATTAAAATAATCATTCAAATCAGCTGGCATTTAGTTCCTTTATTAAATATAAGTTAGCATAGAAGCGTATTTTTCATTGCGTCCATAAACTATATCAAAATACGCATTTTGAAGCTTTGTTGTTAGCTCACCTCTTTTTCCATTTCCTATAATTCTTGCATCAATATTATTTATCGGAGTTATTTCTGCTGCAGTTCCTGTGAAAAATGCTTCATCGGCCACATAAACTTCATCTCTTGAAATTCTTTGGCGCATTACGCTTATGCCCAAATCATGTGCAATTTTTAAAACAGTATCTTGAGTGATACTTTTTAATGAAAAATCATTTGGCGGGGTGATTAATTTTCCATCTTTAACCATAAAAAAGCACTCGCCTGTTCCTTCTGCTACAAAACCCTCTTCATCAAGCATTAAAGCTTCTTCATATCCTGCTTCTATAGCTTCATATTTAGCCATTTGAGAATTCAAGTAATTTGCGCTTGCTTTGGCTTTACCTAAGCTAGATTTTACACTATTTCTAGCAAAAGAAGAAATTTTAACCTTAATACCTTTTTCCAAGCCTTCTTCGCCCAAATAAGCACCCCATTCCCAAGCAGCAATAGCCACTCTAACAGGAGCTTTAGCATGATAAACTCCCATTGTTCCATCACCTAAAAAGATCAATGGGCGCAAATAAGTGTTATTTTGAAAATCATTTGCTCTTAAAAGTTCAACTTGCGCATTTTCAAGTTCTTCTTGAGAAAAAGGTGAGTTGATTAAAGTGATTTTTGCAGACTCTAAAAGTCTTTTAGTATGTTCTTTTAATCTAAAAATTGCTAAACCATTTTGTGTTTTATAAGCTCTTGTTCCTTCAAAAACTGCATTTGCATAATGTAATGAATGTGTTAAAACATGAATTTTTGCATCATCAAAATTAATGATTTTTCCATCCATCCAAATTTTTTTTGCCCTAATCATAACCAAGCCTTTATTGAAAATAAAACTAATTTTATCAAAAATATACTAATAATTGCTAGAATATAGTAAAATTCTTTATTTAAAGCAAGGAAAAACAATGCCTATTATTAATATAAAACTTGCTAAACCAGAATTTAGCAAAGCGCAAAAAGAAGAGTTGATAGCAGATATTACAGAGCTTTTACATACAAAATATAATAAGCCAAAGCAAAATATAGTCATAATGCTAGAAGATATTGAGCCATATAATATTGCTTTTGGTGGTGAAAGTGTAGAAAAATTAAGAATGAAAGGTAAAAAATGAAAGAATTACAAATTGGTGATAAAGCCCCGGTTTTTGAACTTTTAAATCAAGATGGAGTTAAAATTTCTCTAAGTGATTTTTTGGGTAAAAAAATTATTTTGTATTTTTATCCAAAAGATAATACCCCAGGTTGTACTACACAAGCTTGTGAATTTAGTCAAAGTTATGATGATTTTTTAGGACAAAATGCTGTGATTATAGGTATTAGTCCAGATAGTGTGAAATCACATGAAAATTTCATAAAAAAATATGATTTAAAACACACTTTGTTAAGTGATAGTGAAAAAGAAATTTGCAAACTCTATGGTGCTTGGGGTTTAAAGAAAAATTATGGAAAAGAGTATGAAGGGCTTATAAGATCTACTTTTGTAATTGATGAGGAAGGAAATATCGCAAAAATTTATAAAAATGTAAAAGCTAAAGATCATGCTTTTAAGGTGTTAAAAGAATTATGCTAGTGCATATTTGTTGTAGCGTGGATAGTCATTATTTTATACAAGAATTAAGCAAAGCCTATCCTGATGAGAAAATCATCGGGTATTTTTATGATCCAAACATCCATCCATATAGTGAGCATGAACTTAGATTTTTAGATGTTAAGCGTAGTTGTGATAAATTAGGCATTAAACTTTATAAGGGTGAATATGAGTATGAAAAATGGCTTGAGAGTGTAAAGGGCTATGAGGATGAGCCTGAAAAAGGCGCAAGATGTCAAATTTGTTTTGATTTTAGAATGCATAAAAGTGTTGAATTTGCCCAAAAAATAGGAGAAAAAAAACTTACAACAACTCTTTTAACATCTCCTAAAAAAGATTTAGAGCAATTAAAATTAGCTTTACAAAAAGAATGTGATAAATTTGGCATAGAGTTTTTAGCACCTGATTTTAGAAAAAATGGAGGCACACAAAGACAATTTGCCCTAGCAAAGCAAGATATGCTTTATCATCAAAATTATTGTGGTTGTATTTATGCGCTTTCTAAACAAAAAGGTCAAAAAGCCTTTATAGATGAGCTGATGAGTCCTATTAATAAACAAATATTGCCTTCAAGTATAGAAGAAAAAATAAAATTTTATAACCAAGTAAAAAGTTTAGAAAAAAAAGGCATTAAATTTGAAATTCAAAGAGAGAAATTTTTAAATTATCGTTTGTTAAGAGCTTTGATAAAACAAAACAAACAAGCCATAAAAACTCATGTTTTATTTTACTCACATTTTAAAAATTCTTATACCAAATTTAGTATTTTAGATGAGGGTTTAAAGTATTATAAAAGTGCAAAGGATGAGATTAATTTATGGAGTTTTGATTATTTTAATAGCTTATGTAAAATGCGATTTAAAAATTACGAAGATTTTTTACAAAATCCTTTAAAAATAGAGCAAGAAATCAAAATAAGGCAAAAGCATTTTGGTGCTTATGATCTTTCACCGGTGATTATTGTTGAAAATATTATTAAAGGCGCTTATGAATTTATGGCAAAAAGTGAAATTTATTTTGATAGTAAAGAAAAGATTGTGAAGTTATAAAACTTAATTAATTTATTAATATTTTTTTTGTAAAATCTGAATTTTGAATATATTTTAAGGCTAAATTTATGATAGATGTAATGCAAATTCAAAAAATTTTACCACATAGGTATCCATTTTTACTTGTAGATAAAATCGTAGAATTAAAAAACAAAGAAGTTGTTAGAGGTTATAAAAATATTAGTATAAGCGATCATGTTTTTATGGGGCATTTTCCAGATCATCCAATTTATCCAGGTGTGTTAATTTTAGAAGGTATGGCGCAAACTGGAGGGGTTTTAGCGTTTGAAAGTATGGATGATAAAGTAGATCCAAGTACTAAAGTAGTATATTTTACAGGTATTGATAATGCTAAATTTAGAAATCCAGTGCGTCCAGGCGATAGACTTGATTATGAAATGAGTGTGGTGAAAAATCGCGGAAATATGTGGATTTTTCAAGGAAAAGCTTTTGTAGATGGACAATTAGTAGCAGAAGCTGAACTTAAAGCTATGATAGTAGATAAATGATGAGCAAAATTCATCCAAGTGCAGTTATAGAAGATGGAGCTATTATAGCAGATGATGTTGTAGTAGAAGCTTATGCTTATGTTGGTAAAAATGCCAATATAGGTGCAAATACTATCATCAAACAAGGTGCAAGAATTTTACCCAATGTAACTATAGGTGAGAATTCTAAAGTGTTTTCTTATGCCATAGTTGGAGATATCCCACAAGATATATCTTATAAAGATGAGATAAACTCAGGCGTTATCATAGGAAAAAATGCGGTTATTAGAGAATTTGTTACTATTAATTCAGGTACAGCTAAGGGCGATGGATTTACAAGAATAGGTGATAATGCTTTTATCATGGCTTATTCTCATATTGCACATGATTGTACTTTAGGAGATCATATCATCTTAGCAAACAATGCTACTTTAGCAGGTCATGTAGAACTTGGAGATTATACCGTAGTAGGTGGGCTTACTCCAATACATCAATTTGTAAAAGTAGGCGAGGGGTGTATGATAGCAGGTGCTAGTGCGCTTTCTCAAGATGTGGTGCCATTTTGTTTAGCTGAGGGAAATCGTGCAAGCATTAGAAGTTTAAATTTAGTAGGGATTAGAAGACGTTTTGACAAAGAAGAAGTAGATGTTTTAAGCAAGGCTTTTAAATTTTTATTCAGACAAGGAAATCTAAAAGATAATGCTTTAAATTTATTAGAAAGTACTTCTAGTGAAAATGTTAAAAAAATGTGTAATTTTATCTTAGAAACAAAAAGAGGAATTCCTATATATAAGGAAAAGAACCATGGTTAAAAGATGTAGTTTTTGCAATGAAATAGAAACAAGTGAAAGAAGAATTTTAGTAAATGATTATAATAATGCCTTTATATGTGAGTATTGTGCTGAAAGTGCTTGCAATATTTTCTTTGGAGAGGAAAAAGAGCTAAAAAATAAAGAAGTTGATAAAGAAAATTTTAAAGACATAACTCCTAAAGAATTAAAAGCATATTTAGATAAATATGTCATCGGACAAGATAGAGCTAAAAAAATCTTTAGTGTAGGGGTGTATAATCACTACAAAAGGCTTTTTAGATCTGACTTAGAAGATGATGATACAGAATTAGCAAAATCAAATATTTTATTAGTAGGTCCAACAGGAAGTGGAAAAACTTTGTTGGCGCAAACTTTAGCTAGATTTTTAGATGTGCCTATTGCAATTTGCGATGCGACTTCTTTAACTGAAGCAGGTTATGTAGGAGAAGATGTTGAAAATATTCTTACTCGTCTTTTGCAAGCTGCTGATGGAGATGTACAAAGAGCACAAAAAGGGATTATATTTATCGATGAGATAGATAAAATTGCAAGAATGGGTGAAAATCGCTCTATTACAAGAGATGTGAGTGGTGAGGGCGTGCAACAAGCTTTACTTAAAATCATTGAAGGATCTTTGGTAAATATCCCACCAAAAGGCGGTAGAAAACATCCAAATCAAGACTTTATACAAATAGATACAACTAATATTTTATTTGTGTGTGGTGGGGCTTTTGATGGTATTGGTGATATTATTAAAAGAAAACTAGGCGATAATGTCATGGGATTTTTTACTGATGATAAAAAAGATGAAAAAGAAGCCTTGCTTCAAAGGCTAGAGCCTGATGATTTGGTGCATTTTGGGCTTATTCCTGAGCTTATAGGAAGATTACATGTGCTTGCTTCTTTAGAAGAGCTTGATGAAGAAAGCATGGTGCGTATTTTGACAGAGCCAAAAAATGCCATTATTAAACAATATCAAAAACTTTTTGCTATTGATAATGTGGAATTAAAATTTGAAGATGAAGCACTAAGAGAGATTGCTAAGCTTTCATTAGAGCGTAGAACAGGGGCTAGAGGTTTAAGAAGTATTATTGAAGAGATGATGGTAGATTTGATGTTTGATTTGCCAGAGTATAATGGATATAGCATAGTAATTACTAAAGAAGTGATCAAAGAAGGTGCAAAACCTTTATTTATAAAAAATAAAAAAGTTAAAGGCTGAGAATGATTTTAGATCAAATAATTGGATTTTTTTCAAGTGATATGGGGATTGACTTAGGTACTGCAAATACTTTAGTTTTGGTAAAAGATAAAGGTATAGTGATTGATGAACCTTCGGTTGTTGCAGTAGAGCGTGAAAGATATGGTAGGGTTAAAATTTTAGCTGTTGGAAAAGAAGCTAAGGAAATGGTAGGAAAAACCCCAGGTAATATCGAAGCAATCCGTCCTATGAAAGATGGTGTGATTGCTGATTTTGATATGACTGAAAAAATGATCCGTTATTTTATAGAAAAAACTCATAGAAGAAAATCTTTTTTAAGACCTAGAATTATCATTTCAGTTCCTTATGGATTAACCCAAGTAGAAAGAAAAGCAGTTAGAGAAAGTGCTTTGAGTGCGGGTGCTAGAGAAGTATTTTTGATAGAAGAACCTATGGCAGCAGCTATTGGTGCGAATTTACCAATCAGAGAGCCTCAAGGGAGCTTGGTGGTAGATATTGGCGGTGGCACAACTGAAATTGGCGTTACTTCTTTAGGTGGACTTGTAATATCAAAATCAATTCGCACAGCTGGCGATAAGCTTGATACTAGCATAGTAAATTATGTAAAAGAAAAATACAACCTTGTCATAGGTGAAAGAACGGGCGAGGAGATTAAAATCGCAATAGGCTCAGCAGTTCAGCTCCCAAAAGAGCTTTCTATGGTGGTTAAAGGGCGTGATCAAGTAACAGGATTGTTAAATAGAATTGAACTAACAAGTGAAGATGTAAGAGAGGCTATGCGTGAGCATTTAAAAGAAATCGCTGATGCTTTAAAAATCGTTCTTGAAATGATGCCACCTGATCTTGCGGCAGATATTGTTGAAAATGGTGTTGTTTTAACAGGAGGTGGAGCTTTAATACGTGGGCTTGATAAATATTTATCTGAAATTGTAAAACTTCCAGTATATGTAGCTGATGAGCCACTTTTAGCAGTTGCAAAAGGTACGGGTAAAGCTTTAGAAGAAATTTCATTATTACACCAGCTAACGAATGAAGAGTAAAATTCTTAGCGTTTTAATATTATCTTTTTTAGTATTTATTTCGTTTTATTATGGAGATGTAATAAAACGAAATGTTTTAGATTTAAACATTGCTATTGTTAATCAATTTTCTCAAAGTATTGATCTTTTAAAAAATAAATTCAACGAACATTTTAATCAAGCTGAAGAAATTAGAACTTTAAGAGAAAGAAATGCCGAGCTTGAGAAAAACAATATCTACATGAAAAACTTTGCTAATGAGCTAAATAACATTTTAAGCGATAAAAACTCAAGTTTTTATTATCCTAGTGTGAGCATAGTTAAGGCAACTTCTTATGCTCAAATTAGTGATTATCATAAGGTTTGGCTTGATGTTGACTATAAAGGAAAAATCAAAGGTTTAATTTATAATGGCTATACAGCAGGTATAGTTATAGAAAAAAATGGCAGAGCTTTGGGCCTTTTGCAAGGTGATGAGGAATGTATTTTTTCTGTTTACATAGGTAAAGAGCAAGCACCAGGTATAGCTTATGGAAGAAATGATTATGTTTTAGTTAAATATATCCCTAAATGGCTTGAGCTTAAAATGGGTGATAAGGTTTATACAAGTGGCTTAGATGAGATTTTCTTTTCAGGAATTCCAGTGGGAGAAATTTTTAAAATAGAAGAAGAGGGTGCTTATCAAAATGCTTATGTTAAACCTTATGTTAAAATGAAAACACCAAGTTATTTTTATATGGTAGAAAATTAATAGTAAAAAATTATTTATTTTAATTGATATAAATTATTATTTATAATTAAATATTACAATAGCTTCTAAGTTTGAAACTAGGAGCTTTAATGAAAAAATATATTAGCAGTTGTTTGGCTATTTGCTGTTTAAGTGGTGCTATTTATGCAAATGAAGTAGAATATGATGCACAAAAAATAGCAGATATTTTTTATCAACTTAATGCAGATCCTAAAAATCCAAAATCAAAAGTTAATCATGTAAAGGGCTTTTGTGCTATGGGAACTTTTGAGCCAGATTTGTCTATCAATAAAGAAGTTGATGTACCTTTATTAACACACAAAAGCTTACCAATCCAAGTAAGATATTCTTTAGGCGGGGCTTTTAAAGATGATAAAAGCAAAACAAGAGGCATGGCTATTAGAATTACTGATCCTAAAGATTCTGCTTCTTGGACTATGGTTATGCTAAATACAGAAATAAATTTCGCAAAAAATCCTAAAGAATTCGGTCAGTTTTTTGAAATGAGACTTCCTGTAAATGGTAAAGTCGATCAAGAAAAAATAAGCAAAATGATACAAGAAGTTGATTCTTATAGAAATTTTGCTGCATATACTGATAAAATTGGTATTAGTAAAAGTGTAGCAAATACTCCATTTTTTAGTATTCATACTTTTTATTTTAAACAAGCAGATAGAGAAAACTATTTACCAGCAAGATGGAAATTAGTTCCAAGTGAAGGTGTGGCATATTTAAATGAAGCACAAATGAAAAGTGCAAGTAGTGATTTTTTAAAAGAAGATTTTCAAAATCGCATAAAGGCTAATAAACCGGTGGAATATAAAATGTATTTAGTATATGCAAATAAAAATGATATTACCAATGAAACAACGGCTTTATGGAGTGGTAAGCACAAAGAAAGTCTAGTTGGGACTTTTAAGGTTAATGCCTTGAGCGATGAAGATTGTAATTTTGATGTATATTTTCCTTCGGATGTACCTCAAGGGGTTAATCCACCACAAGATCCTTTATTTGATATAAGAAATGAAGCTTATGCTATAACTTTTGGTAAGCGTCAATAAATTTTTTAGCTCTTTAAGAGCTAAATTCTTTGTTAAATTCAACTTCTAAAAAACTTATATTTGTTATAATTTGGCTAAAAATTCAGCTTAGGAAAATACATGCCAAAAAGAACAGATATAAAAAATATATTATTAATAGGCAGTGGGCCTATCGTTATAGGTCAAGCTTGTGAGTTTGATTACTCAGGGACTCAAGCAGCAAAAACCTTAAAAGAGCTAGGTTATAGAGTAGTTTTGATTAATTCTAATCCAGCTACGATTATGACAGATCCTGAATTTGCTGATGCAACTTACATAGAACCAATTACCAAAGAAAGTATTCTAAGTATTATCAAAAAAGAAAAAATCGATGCGATTTTACCTACTATGGGTGGTCAAGTTGCTTTGAATGTTGCTATGGAAGTTTATGAAAGTGGTGAGCTTGCAGATGTAAAATTTTTAGGTGCAAACCCTGAAGCGATAAAAAAAGGCGAAGATAGACAAGTTTTTAAAGAATGTATGAAAAAAATTGGTATGGATTTGCCAAAATCTATGTATGCGTATAATTATGAAGAAGCTTTAAAAGCTGTTGATGAGATTGGTTTTCCTTTGATGATTAGAGCTTCTTTTACCTTAGGTGGTGCAGGAAGTGGCGTGGTGTATAATATGGATGAGTTTGCAGAACTTGCAAATACCGCTTTAGCGCTAAGCCCTATCCATGAAATTTTAATCGAAGAAAGCTTGCTTGGTTGGAAAGAATACGAAATGGAGGTTATCAGAGATAAAAATGATAATTGTATTATCGTTTGCTCTATTGAAAATGTTGATCCTATGGGGGTTCATACGGGCGATTCTATTACTATAGCTCCTGCTTTAACTTTGACTGATAAAGAATACCAAGCAATGCGTAATGCTTCTTTTGCGATTCTAAGAGAAATCGGAGTAGATACAGGCGGATCAAATGTGCAATTTGCTATCAATCCAACTAATGGTAGAATGATAGTTATTGAAATGAATCCTAGGGTTTCAAGATCTTCAGCCTTAGCTAGTAAAGCTACGGGCTATCCTATAGCTAAGGTAGCTACGCTTTTAGCAGTTGGATTTAGTTTAGATGAGATTAAAAATGATATCACAGGAACTCCTGCTTCATTTGAACCGGTAATTGATTATATCGTAACTAAAATTCCTCGTTTTACTTTTGAAAAATTCCCAAATGCAAACACAGAGCTTGGCACTGCTATGAAAAGTGTGGGTGAGGTTATGGCTATAGGGAGAACTTTTAAAGAAAGCATTCAAAAAGCACTTTGCTCACTTGAGAGAAATTTAAGCGGGTTTGATACTATAGAATGTGATAAAAATGAGCTTTTGGCAAAAATTCGCCAAGCTAATGAAAAACGCTTGCTTTATATAGCACAAGCTTTTAGGGAAGGTTTTAGCACACAAGAGCTTTTTGAGCTTTGCAAAATAGATCCTTGGTTTTTAAATCAAATCAAAGAAATAGTGGAATTTGAAAATCAAATAGATATGGATATTTTAAGCAATAAACAACTATTAAGAAAAGCTAAAACCTTAGGTTTTTCAGATAAAAAAATCGCTAGTTTGATTAATCAAAAAGATAATCTTGAGCTAAGCCAAAATGATATTTATTATGCAAGAATTAAACATAAAATCATCGCTCAATATAGCGAAGTAGATACTTGTGCGGGAGAATTTGAAGCGCTAACCCCGTATTTATACTCAAGTATTAATGCAAATGAAGCTACACAAGTAAAAGAAAGTAAAGATAAAAAAGATAAAAAAGTAATGATTATAGGTGGTGGGCCAAACCGCATAGGACAAGGCATTGAGTTTGATTATGCTTGTGTGCATGCTTCTTTTGCTCTAAAAGATATGGGCGTAAAAACTATAATGTATAATTGTAATCCAGAAACGGTTTCAACAGATTATGATACAAGTGATATTTTATACTTTGAGCCGATTGATTTTGAGCATTTAAGAGCGGTTATTGATAGAGAAAGACCAGATGGAGTGATAGTGCATTTTGGTGGTCAAACTCCGCTTAAATTTGCAAAACGCCTTAGTGCTTTTGGAGCAAAGATCATAGGAACAAGTGCAAGGGTGATAGATTTAGCTGAAGATAGAAAGAAATTTGCTAAATTTATTGAAGATCTAGGCATAAATCAACCTAAAAATGGCACAGCTATAAGCGTTGAAGAAGCGATTATAAAAGCAAATGAGATAGGTTATCCTGTGCTTGTTAGACCAAGCTATGTTTTGGGTGGTCGTGCAATGCGTGTGGTGCATGATGAGAGCGAGCTTAGGCTTTATATGCAAGAAGCCGTAGATGTGAGTGATAAATCTCCGGTATTAATTGATCAATTCTTAGACAATGCAACCGAACTTGATGTAGATGCAATAAGTGATGGAAAAGAAGTTTATGTAGCAGGTATTATGGAGCATATTGAAGAAGCAGGAATTCACTCAGGCGATAGTGCTTGTTCTTTACCTGCTGTAAATATTGATGAAGCTATGCTTGAAATGATTGAGCAAAAAACAAAAGATATTGCTTTAAATTTAGGAGTAGTAGGGCTTTTAAATATACAATTTGCTATCCATGATAATAAACTTTATATGATAGAAGTAAACCCAAGAGCTAGTAGAACTGTGCCTTTTGTGAGCAAGGCTACAGGAATTCCTTTAGCTAAGGTTGCAACCCGCGTGATGTGGCAAGGAAATTTAAGAGAAAGTTTGAAATTTTATGATACCTTTAAAGTGGTAGAGGAAAAAAATGGAATTTTAAGAGCTAAAAAACCAAAACACATTAGCGTAAAATCAGTGGTATTTCCTTTTGCCAAGCTTAGTGGAAGTGACCTTGAGCTTGGGCCTGAAATGCGCTCAACCGGTGAGGTTATGGGGGTAAGTAAAGACTTTGAAAACTCTTATGCAAAAAGCCAACTTGCTTCTTCAAATTTCTTACCAGAAAGTGGTAATGTGTTTTTATCATTAAGAGAGCAAGATAAAAAATATGCAGTAGATTTAGCTAATGAATACATTAAGCTAGGTTTTAAAATCATTGCTACAAGTGGAACTTATAAAATTTTACAAGAAGCAGGTTTGGAGTGTGAGTTTGTGCATAAAATTTCTGAAGGACGTCCAAATGTAGAGGATAAGTTAAAAAATTCTCAAATTCAACTTGCTATTAATACTAGCGATGAGCATAGTTTTAGAGGTGATACTAAAAAAATTAGAGCAAATATTTTACGCTTTAAAACTCCGTATTTTACAAACCTAAGAGCAGCGTATGCAGGTGCTAAAGCGATTAAAGCTATACAAAATAAATCGTGTCTTGAAGTAAAGAGTTTACAAGAATACTTAAAAGCATGATTTATCTTGCTCAAACTGATACAACAGCAGGGTTTTTAAGCAAGGACTTAAAAGCCCTTAATACTTTAAAAAAAAGGCCTTTAAGCCAAGATTGTTTGATTACCACAGCTAAATTTGGTGAGCTTAAAAAACTTACAAGAGTACCAAATCATTTTAAAAATACTATTAGAAAATCCAAAAAAACTACTTTTTTATATCCTAATTCTAAAGCAATACGCGTTGTAAAAGATTGTGCTCATGAGGAATTTTTAAAAGAGTTTGATTGGCTTTATTCTACTTCTGCAAATCTTCATGGAAAAAAATTTGATCTAAATTGGGCTATGCAAAATGCAGATAAAATAGTAGATGAAAAGTTTTTTGAAAGTGGAGCCTCAAAGATTTTTAAACTTCGAGGCGTTAAAAAAGTTAAACTGCGTTAATTTCCAAGCGGCCAAAATACTTTTGGCTCTTCGCCGATTTTTGCTTGTCCATGATACATTCCAAGTTTATCTTTAGTCCAAGCATAACCAACTTTTCCATTTTTATCTATAGAGATGATTCCACCTGTGCCACCAAGTTTTGCAACTTGTTTGATAGTTTCTTCAGCTGCTTTTTGCACTGAAAGTTTTTTGTATTTATACAAAGATGCAACTTCATGAGCTGCAGCTACTCTTATGTAAATATCACCTGTCCCTGTGCAAGAAATTGCTACTGAGTCATTATTTGCATAATTTCCTGCCCCTATGATAGGAGAATCCCCAATGCGTCCTGTCATTTTATTTGTAGTGCCACCTGTGCTTGTACCTGCTGCTAGGTTGCCATTTTTGTCTAAAGCTATTGCACCTACTGTGCCTAAATATGGCTCAGTGCTTACACCAAGATGAGCTTTGGCTTTGTCACTATCTAATAAAACCTCCTTGCTTTTTTTAGCTTCTTGAAGTTGTTTGTATCTGTGTTCTGTAAAGAAGTATTTTTGTCCTACTATTTCTAAGCCATGTTTTTTGGCTAATTTATCTGCTCCCTCTCCCGCTATTAAAGTATGAGGTGTTTTTTCCATAACAAGTCTTGCTGCTTCTATAGGATTTTTAATCGTCCTAGCCATAGCAACTGCACCTGCTTTTAAATTTTTTCCATCCATTAAAGATGCATCAAGTTCATTAAATCCATCAGAAGTAAAAACAGCGCCTTTTCCAGCATTAAATTCAGGACTATCTTCCATTACTTTAATGGCAGCTATAACTGCATCAACCGAGCTTCCTCCTTTTTCAAGTATGCTTTGACCCGCTTTTAAAGATTCTTTCATTACCTTTTCTCTTTTGGTAAATTCTTCTTTAGTAAGTCCTAAGCCACTTGTCCCACCGTGTATAACGATAATAGGCTCAAAATCTTTTGCAAAAGTATTATTGCTTGTTAAAAATGCTAAACTAGCTAATACTAATAAAGCTTTTTTGCTACCTGCTAAAAATTTCATATTTATCTCCTTTTTTTGTAAGCTATGTATTATATTAAATATATATTAAATAAAAATTAATTTAAAATAATAAATGTGAAAAAACAAAACAAATAATTTATATTTTCTGTAAAATATTTAATATAAAGATAATATTTTATATAGTTATATTACAATAGACATAACTATGTTAAATTGGAGGTAAAATGATATTTAAAACAATTATTGCAAGAAGAATTTCTATATATACTGCTTTGATTTTGTGTATAGGTTTTGGGGTTTTTGTGGGGTTAAATTATTATTCTTCTAAAAGAGATATTTTACAAAGTATTACACATGGAAAACAAGAAAGTGTCAAAAATGGTAGAAGTTTTACCGAGCTTTATTTTAATTCTAAGAAAGAAGATATAGAAAAAATAACTCAAAGTATTACTTCCAATAAAGATTTGAGTGAAGATTATATCGCTGGTTTTTTAGAGCATGTTTTTACTTTATACTCTTTTACGGCTATTTATGTTGGGTATGAAAAGGATGGAAGTTTAATTGATGTGGATATTAATTCTAAAGGAAAGCATTTCTTTTTAAATCAAGAAAAAGATGGATTTGATGCTAGAACAAGGGATTGGTATAAACTTACAAAAGATACTAAAAAAATTAATATTTCAGATCCATTTGTGGATGTTGTGACTAAAAAAATGGTTGTATCTATAACAGCTCCTATAGAGATAAATGGAAAATTCTTAGGGGTATTGGCAGGTGAAATTTTTCTTGATGATATGCGAAAGGCTTTTGAGGGGTTAAAAATAACACCAAGTAATAGTGTATTTTTAATAAATGATAAAGGAAATTTAATAGCACATTCTTCAGGATATATTGATATTAACAAAGAAACCGAAATAGCAAATGCTATTAAAATGTTTATAGAAGTAGCAAGACTAACACCTAATGAACCAACAAATTTGATTGAATATACATTGAAAAATGATAAACGTGTAGCTGTATGTTTAAACACTACAAATGGAATGATGTTGTGTTCTGCAAATTCATTGAAAGATTATGACAATATTTTCAATAAGCTTTTGATAACACAAATTGTTTTTGGAATAATGTTTGTGTTGATTATTATTGCTATTTTAGGAGGAATGATAGATTATTTTCTTAAAAAGATTATTATTATTAAAAATACATTAGAGAGTTTTTTTGATAGTTTAAATTATAAAAAACAAATGGATTCTATAAAGATTAATCTTAAAGGAAATGATGAATTTTCAATTATAGCACGTGAAATTAGCGAAAGTATTGCAAATACTCAAAGTAATTTACACAAAGATCAAGAAGCAGTGATGGAAAGTGTGCAAAAAGTTAAGAAAATAGAATTAGGAGATTTATCTGTTAGAATTGAAAAAAACCCAGTAAATCCACAACTTATTGAATTGAAAAATATTCTAAATGAAATGCTAAAAGTTTTAGAAGAAAAAGTAGGATCTAACATCAATGAGCTTGATAGAGTGCTTGAAAGTTATAAGGCATTAGACTTTTCAACACAGGTTCAGAATGCAAAAGGTAATGTAGAAATTACAACAAATGTTTTAGGTGATGAAATTAAAAAAATGCTTATTTCTTCCTCTACTTTTGCAAAAGAACTAACTTTGCAAAGTGTAAAACTAGAAGAATCTATGCAAAAATTAGTAGATGGGACACACTCTCAATCTCAATCACTTGAAAAATCAATACACGCGGTAGATCAGATCAATATTTCCATGCAAAATGTGGGGGATAAAACAAAAGAAGTAGTAACACAAGCTGATAATATCAAAGAAATTGTGAATGTGATTAAAGATATAGCAGATCAAACTAATTTGCTAGCTTTAAATGCAGCTATTGAAGCTGCACGTGCGGGTGAACATGGCAGAGGTTTTGCGGTGGTGGCAGATGAGGTACGTCATTTAGCTGAAAAAACAGAGAAAAGCTTAGGGGAGATAGAAGCCAATGTTAATATTTTAGTTCAAAGTGTTAATGATGTTTCTATATCAATGCAAGAGCAAACACAGAGTATTACTCAAATTAATGATGCTATAGTTAATTTAGAAGATGTTACAAAGGAAAATGTAGAAATTGCTAATTTCACAAATGAAGCTACCAAAGCTGTAGGAAACATATCTCAATCTATATTAAAAGAGGTAGAAAGTAAGAAAATTTAATTTTATAGAGCTTATTGTTTTGTAAATTTAGCTATAATTTGCGCTTTTGAAAAAAGGTAGATTATGATAGAAAGAACAAAAATAAGCTCTAATTTTGGTTGGTTTATGGTGATTTTAGGTGGTTTGGTTGAGTGTTTTTGGGTGAGTGGCTTAAAATACTCAACTGAAATTTGGCATTATGCTTTAACAGCCATTGGGGTGTGTATATCTTTTACATGTTTTTTGAAAGCTTGTGAAAGACTTGAAGTAAGTATTGCTTATAGTGTTTTTGTAGGTATTGGCACGGTTGGAGTGGTGCTTAATGAGATGTTTATTTTCAATGAGCCAAGCTCTATTACCAAGCTTACTTTAATAGCCATTTTGCTTTTAAGTATCATAGGCCTTAAAATCATTAGCAAGGAAGCTAAATAATGGAATGGTTTTTTTTATTTTTAGCGACCGCTTTTGAAATTTTTGGTGTGATTATTATGAAGCAACTTGTAAGCACTAAAAATAAGCTTTACCTTTTAGCTTTGATAGTATGTTTTGCTTTTTCATTTGGATTTTTAAGCCTTAGCATGCAAAGTATTGCTATGAGTGTGGCTTATTCTATATGGACAGGAGCTGGAACTGCAGGTGGGGTTATCATAGGGGTGCTTTTTTATAAAGAAAGCAAAAGCTTTTTAAAGCTTTTTTTGATCGCTCTTATCATTGCTTGCACCGTGGGTTTAAAAATACTTTCATAGGTTTAAAATGAAAATATACATTAGCGGTATAGACACAGATGTTGGCAAAACTTATCTAAGTGCTAGAATTTGTAAGGAATTGGGTTTTGATTATTTTAAGCTTATTCAAGCAGGTATGCCAAAAGATAGTGAGGTAGTAGCTCAATTTAGCCCAAAAACTAAGATTTTCAAAGAAGGTGTGTTTTTGCAAACCCCTGCTTCACCACATAAAGGTAGGATTTTAGAAAATTTAAGCTATAAAGCTTTTGATATACAAATTCCACAAAGTGAAAAACTCATTATCGAGTTAGCTGGTGGGCTTTTTTCGCCCCTTGATGATGAAAAAACAATGATTGATTATATGAGTGCGTTTAAGCACCCTACGATTTTAGTTGCAAAAGACTATCTAGGAAGTATCAATCACACGCTTTTAAGTATAGAAGCACTAAAACAAAGAGATATTAAAATCCTTGCTTTAATCTTAAAAACCCAAGATACTTTTAGCAAGGATTTTATAAGTAATTATGCTAAAATTCCTATCATAGAATTTGATGATAAAGTGTGTGAAAAACTTTTGAAAATTATTTATTAATTTCTTCTCGGTTTCGGTGGAAACTTATTTCTTATATATTCTTTACCTTTTTCTGTAATTTTCAATTCTCTTGCAATTTCGTCATATTCTATATAGTCTTTATTTATATAAGTTACCTTGTTGCCTCGATTTGAAATCGGATTGTTGGAATTTTGAAAGTCATATTCATTGCCAAATAAGTTTTCAATATCACGCGTACTAACAGTTCCTTTCTTATAAAGATACATTACAAGTAGTTCATCAAAAAAAGCATTTTGATTAATTTCTCTCATCATTGATTATCCTTTTTATTATTTATTTTTATTATATTAATTTAAAGTTAATTAAAATTAGAATTTATCAAAAATCTCTCTTAAAGACTCTACTACATAAGCAATCTCATCTTCATTTATAACATATGGTGGCATGAAGTAGATTGTATTTCCAAGTGGTCTTAAAAGCAATCCTTTTTCTAAGGCTCTTTGAAAGACTTCAAGTCCTGCTCTTTGATATTTGCTTTTTTGTATATCAAATGCACTTACCATGCCTAAATTTCTAAAATTTCCTAAAAAGTCAAATTCTTTTAAACTCTCCCATTGAGTTTTTATAAAAGCACTTTTGATTTTATTTTTTGTGATGATATTTTCTTTTTCAAAAATATCCAAAGTCGCATTAGCCGCCGCACAAGCTAGAGCATTACCTGTGTAAGAGTGAGAGTGTAAAAAGGCCTTTTGGCTCTCATAGCTATCATAAAATTTCTCATAAATTTCCTCTTTAGTAAGCACCACTGAAAGTGGTAAATACCCACCCGTGATAGCTTTAGAAAGACATATATAATCAATGCTTTGTGAGCAATAATCAAGCGCAAACATTTCCCCTGTGCGTCCAAACCCCGTAGCTATTTCATCAAATATCACTTGCACGCCATAATCTTTAGCAAGTTTAACTGCCTCATCTAAATACCCAAGCTCGTACATATGCATATTGCCCGCACATTGAAGTAAAGGCTCGAGTATAAAAGAACAAATTTCATGATGATGATTTTTTAAAATACTTTCTAAAATTTCAAGTTCTTTTGTATAGTCTTTGCTTGTTGGAACAGGCGTTGTGATACTTTTTAAAAGTAAAGGCTCATAGGTTTTTTTATAAAGTGTTACATCACCAACGCTTAATGCGCCTAAGGTTTCACCATGGTAAGAATTGCTAAGTGATAGGAATTTATCTTTTTTAGAGCCATTGTTTAAGTGGTATTGAAAACTCATTTTTAAAGCCACTTCTATGGCTGAACTACCATTGTCTGCAAAAAAGCATTTATCAAAAGGCAAAAGCTCACAAAGTCTTTGCGAAAGCTTTATGATAGGCTCATGCGAAAAGCCTGCAAGTATAACATGCTCTAAATTTTGAAGTTGATCTTTGATTTTTTCATTGATATATTCATTACAATGGCCAAAGATATTTACCCACCAAGAGCTAATGCAGTCTATGTAGGATTTTTCATCAAAATCATACAAATACACTCCCTTAGCCTTTTTTATAGGTATTAAAGGTAAAAACTCATGATCGCTCATTTGTGTGCAAGGGTGCCAAATGTATTTTAAGTCTAGTTCTTTTAAATTCATTTTTACTTCTTTGATTTTTATTACTAATGATACTACAATTTTTACTCAAATTTATGCTTTAAAATGAAAAAGGATTATTTAGAAAACATTTATATAATTAGCTTTTTATCTTAAACTTAAAGGTAAAGTATGAAAAAAGTTTTGATTATCTTAGCGATTTTATTTTTAAATTTTGCATACTCACAAGAGGATTTGGTTGAAAAAGGAATTAAAGCCTATGAGAGTGGTGATTATATAAATGCTATGAAGTATTATAAAAAAGCCTGTGATTTAAATAGTGGAAATGGCTGTTCTAATCTTGGTTTCATGTATGCAAATGGACAAGGTGTAAAAAAGGATAATTTCAAAGCAGTGGAATTGTATCAAAAAGCATGTAGTTTAAATAGTGGAGATGGCTGTTCTAATCTTGGTTTTATGCATAGAAATGGTTATGGTGTAAGAAAAGATAATTTCAAAGCAGTGGAATTATATCAAAAAGCATGTAGTTTAGAAAAAGGCTTGGGTTGTTTTAATCTAGGTGTAATGTATGCAAATGGACAAGGTGTAAAAAAGGATAATTTTAAAGCAGCAGAATTATATCAAAAAGCATGCGACTTAAATAATGGAAATGGCTGTTTTAATCTCGGAGCTATATATGCACTTGGAAAAGGCGTTAGAAAAGATACTTCTAAGGCTTTAGAATATTTTGGTAAAGCTTGTGATTTAAAAGATGATTTAGGTTGTCAAGCTTACGCAAGGCTTAAACAATAATGCAAATTGCACAAATTTTAGATGAGTTAAAACAACAAGATAATTTTAGAATTTTACGCTCATTAGGGCATGAGGGAAAATATGTTATTTATAATGGGCAAAAATTACTAAATTTAGCGAGCAATGATTATTTAAATTTAAGCAATGAAAAAGCATTAAAGCAAGATTTTTTAACACATTTAAAAGAATTTGAATTTTCTAGTTTAAGTTCAAGAAGCTTGAGTGGAAATTATGCGATTTTTGATGAATTTGAAAGCTTTTTAGAAGCTAAATTAGGCAGAAAAATCTTGCATTTTAACAACGGCTATGCTTTAAATGTTAGCTGTTTGCAAGCTTTAGCAAGCATTAAAAATACTTTGTTTTTAGCAGATAAACAAGTGCATGCAAGTATCATTGATGGTTTAAGGCTTGGCGGGGCTAAATTTATAAGATTTAAACACAATGATATAAAGCATTTACAAAGCTTAGTGCAAAAACACCATAAAGAATTTGAAAATATCATCATCATAAGTGAAGCTTTATTTAGCATGGATGGAGATTTTGCACCTATAAAAGAATTCATAAAATTAAAAAAAGAATTTAAAAATATCAAAATTTACATTGACGAAGCTCATAGCATAGGGTGTTTTAATGATGATGGTTTGGGTTATGTGAAATTTTTAGGCTTAGAAAAGGAAGTGGATTTTTTAGTTTTTACCTTTGGTAAGGCCGTAGCTTCTATGGGAGCTTGCATGATAAGTGATGAAAAAGATTTTTTTATCAACAAAGCAAGAGCCTTTATATACTCAACTGCTATTGCACCTATCAATGTAGCTTGGACTTTGCATGTTTTTAAGCATTTGCATGAATTTAATGCTCAAAGAAAAAAGCTTTTAGAGTTAAGTGCTTGGTTTAAAAATGCTTTAGCAAGTAAAGGTGCAGTTTTAGGTGAGGCTTATGTGATATCTTTTATTTTAGGACAAAATGTACTAGCTAGTGAAATTTCACAAAAGCTTTTAGAAAATGGTATTTTTGCACCTGCTATTAAAGAGCCAACCGTGGCTAAAAATACAGCTAGAATTCGCTTTTCTTTGCATGCTAGTTTAGTAAAAAAAGACTTAGAAAAGGTTTTGGAGGTACTTTGAAAACTCATTTTTTACATGAAAATGCAAATTCATCTGAGTTGATTTTATTTTTTTCAGGATTTTGCTCGCATTTTAGCCATTTTACGCATTTAAAAAGTGATGTAAATGTTTTAATGGTGTATGATTATACGAGTTTTGATTGGGAATTTGATCTTCATAAATTTGAAAAAATCACTCTTGTTGGCTTTTCTATGGGAGTTTGTGTGGCGAGTAAAATTTTAAAAGATATGAAATTTGATAAAAAAATAGCCATAAATGGTACAAATTTACCTATAGATGATGAATTTGGGATCAAAAAAGCCATTTTTAAACTTACGATAAAAAGATTTGCTTTAGAGGATTTTAAAACAAATTTGCTTGAAAAAAGAATGAGTTTGAGCGATGAATTTTATTTTGAAAAAAATGAGTATTTAAAAGAAGAACTTTTAAGTTTATATGAGTTTTGTACTAAGGATTTAAACGAAAATTTCACTTGGGATAAAGCCATAATTAGTAAAGATGATAAGATCTTTCCACCAAAGCATGTTTTAAATTTTTTCAAAGAAAAGGCAATGTTTATCGATGAGCCACATTTTGCATTTTTTAAATACCACACTTGGGAAGCACTTTGCAAACTTTCATAAGAGCAAAAGACACTTATAGTGCAAATACACCTGTTCAAAAAGCCATGGCTAAGGAGCTTTGTAAAATGCTTAGTGAGAATGATTTGAGCGATTTTAAAGCGGTATTTGAGTTTGGCTGTGGAGTAGGGGTTTTTAGTAAGGCTTTGCAAGAGTGTGTTAAATTTAAGCATTATTTTTTAAATGATATTTATACTTTTGAAAATCCTTGTAAGTTTGATGAATTTGGTGTTTTTGATATGAATGAGCTTAAAAATCATCATTTTTATACGAAAAAATTTGATCTTATAGCTTCAAATGCTTGTATGCAGTGGCTAAAGATAGATGAGCTTTTAGAAAATCTTGCAAATATGTTAAATAAAAATGGGATTTTGCTTTTTTCTACTTTTGGAGAAAAAAATTTCACTCAAATAAAGCAAAGCACTAATTTATCACTTGAATATTTAACTTTAGAGCAAATTACACAAAAGCTTTCTAAAAAATTTAAGATCATAAAGGCAAAAGAAGAATTAAAAGAGCTAAAATTTGATCATACTTTAGAGCTTTTTAGGCATTTGAAATTAAGCGGGGTTAATGCTTTGAGTGAAAAATTTTTCATAAGCAAGGCATTTTTAAAAAACTATGAAAAAGAATTTCAAAATACCTTGACTTATCATCCTTTATTTTTTATGTGTCAAGTTTATTAAATTTGATAGATATTTTTTTGCCAACTTTTCTCTTAGATAAAGTTTATTAAAATCACTTATATCCATACATAAAGCAAAAGCATAAATTTGATGAGTTTTTTTGTCTTTTATAAAACCTACGATTTGTCCGTATTTTTCTTTTCCCCAGCCTGTTTTTGCAAAAAACTCATAATGATCATTTTCACTAAGTTTTATTATATTTATAATTTCTTTTTGTATATTTTTAGGATAATCTAGTGCTAAATTTGCAAGTTTAAAAAGTAAAACAGATTGCTCTTTAGGACTAATTTGCAAAGAATCATCAAGCCAAAATTCATCGATTTTACTTATTTTTTGGTTGCCATAGTTGAGTTTATTTAGGTTTTTTTGCATTTTTTCCAAGCCTATTTTTTTAGCTAGTTCTTTATAAGCAGGTAGCTGAGATCTTTGCATAGCTAGGGCTAAATTTGCGTCATTTTTCCAAGAGGGTAAAAATACTTTTTCGCCTTTGTAATGATAAAAAATCTCATTAGTATTTTTCACAATACCTTCATTAAGTGCGATTAGGGCGTTGAAAATTTTAAAAGTAGAGGCAGGTAGAATGCGTTTGTTTACTTTTTTAAAATCATTACTATAATAATTTTTGCCATCATAAGCTATAAAAACTCCACTTTCATTGTAATCTTTAAAAAGATTTTCTAAATTTTCATTTGCCAAAGTAAAAGAGCAAAAAAGGCTAAAAAGTAAAAGTATTTTTTTCAATTTATTTCCTTTTTCATGAAGAAATTTTTTAATTCTTGTTGATCTCTTATAGCAATGTTTTCTTTGATGATTTTAAATCCTGCTTTTAAAAAGAAATTTTTAGCACTAAGGCTAGCAAAAGTATAAATTTCACTATAAGGGTAGTTTTTAAGAGCAAATTCTAATAAAGCTTTACCATAACCTTGATGAGCATAGTTTGCATGAGTAAAGCAAAGATCGAGTGTTTTTTCTTCTAAATTTATACTTATAAAAGATATGATTTGGCCTTTTTCTTCATAAACAAAGCCTAGTTGATTTTGAAATTTTTCCTCCCAAGCTTTTTGGTCTATATTAATCCAAGCATGAATTTGCTCTTTTGTATAATCATTTTTACAAAGAGTAGATACGCTTTGCTTAAAAAGCTTGATACAAGAAGCTAAGTCTTTTATATCAAGCTTTCTTATCAAGCACTTTCCTTAAAGCCAAAGAAGCTAAAGCAAGCCCAAAAGAGGCTGTCACACCCATAAATGAGCCAAGATCTTTACAATGAGCTTCTTCATCTGAAAATACCACATCAAAGTCTCCTTTAAAGCCTGATTTTCTAAGCTCATAGCGGAATTTTTTAGCTAGGGCATCGCCGTGAGTTTTAAATATGCTTGTCGTCTTAATACGCGTTGGATCAAGCTTTCTAGCTCCACCGGTTGATGAGATAAAAATTTGTTTTTTCAAATCAACCAAATTAGCCAAAGCAACCTTAGCAGGTATATCATCAATCGCATCAATGATTAAATCAAACTCACTTAGATCAAAACTTTTCAAAAACTCATCATCGATTTTACTAACTATACCTTTGGCATTGTAAATGCGTTCAAAAACCTTAGCTTTTTCTGCGCCTATATTTTCACTATGAAGCTGGCGGTTTTGATTAGTAGTTTCAAATTTATCCGCATCGATTAAGGTTAGATTGCTAAAGCCACTTCTAAAAAGCGCATCAACGCAAATTCCACCAACTCCACCCAAACCACAAACTAAAACTTTGGTATTTTGAAATTTAATAAAATTATCTTCATTAACAAGCCATTTTATACGCGTGTATCTATCCATTTTTCATCCATTTTTTGAGATTTTTCATTTGTTTATAAGCTGTTAGATCAAGCATTATAGGGGTTATTGTGGCATAACCTTGTTTTAAAAGTGCTATGTCTGAGTCTTTTTCATTTTCATGATCAAGATTAGCAGCAGCTAGCCAGTAGTATTCTATACCTCTTGGATTTGTATTTGAGTGTGCTTCATAACTATAAATTCTTTTGCCTGCTTTGCAAATTTTTAAGCCCTGAAAGGCTGTTTTACTAGAAGGAAAGTTGATATTTAAAAATTCTTTTTTATCTAAAGGAAAGCCTTTTTCAAAGATATTTTTGACTATTTTTTTAGTAAGCTTTAAAGCAAGTTTATAATCAAGCTCTTTTTGGCTATCTTTGTAAAATTGTGATAAAGCAATGGCAGGAATTCCATGAAGTACAGCTTCCATAGCACCTGCGCAAGTTCCTGAGTAAGTGATATCCTCGCCTACATTAGCTCCTTTATTGATTCCACTTATGACAAGATCAGGCAAACGCTTTTTATATAAAGCATGCAAAGCAAGATAAACGCAATCTGCAGGTGTGCCATCATCAAGCTTGTAAAATCTTTTACCAACCTTGTGAAATCTCAAAGGTTTGGTTAGTGTTATGGAGTGCGAGCATGCTGATTTTTCACTAGCAGGAGCTACTATGGTAATTTTAGCTTTAAAATGCTTTCTTAGCATTTTAATAAGCTTTTTTAAGCCTTCACTTTCATAGCCATCATCGTTTGTTATTAAAATTTCTTTCATGTTTTTTCCTTTTTTTAAATTTTAACACAAGTAATACAATATTTTTTATTGCTAAATTGTTTTTTCATTTTTTAAATATTAAAATTATAGTTTTGATTAATTTTTTAAAGGAAAGAATGATGTCAAAACTTTTGCTTTTTAGTGCTTCTGGTTATAAAGATAGTGCGTATCTAAGTCATACTAGAGAATTTATAGATGATTTTTTAAAAGAAAATTCCATGAAAGATGAAGAAATTCTTTTTATACCTTATGCGGGTGTTAGAAGGACTTATGATGCTTATGAAGCTAGGGTAAAAGAAGGCTTGAAAAAAGATAATATCAAATCATTACACCATTTTGAAAATTTAAAAGAAGCAATTTTAAATGCAAAAGTTTTTTTAGTAGGTGGAGGCAATAGCTTTATGCTTTTGCATAAATTATATGAAAATGATTTGCTTGAAGTGTTAAAAGAACGTATTGAAAAAGGAGCTTGTTATATGGGTTGGAGTGCAGGCTCAAATATAGCAGGACTTAGCATAAAAACAACTAATGATATGCCTATTGTTATGCCAAAAAGTTTTGATAGTTTAGGGGTTTTTCCTTATCAAATCAACCCGCATTTTATTAGTGGTAAAATTCCTGGCCATAATGGAGAAAGCAGAGAGGAGCGCTTGGAAGAGTTTTTATTAGCTAACCCAAAAGACATTGTTTATGCTATACCGGAGGGTTCTGCATTAAAAGTGCAAGATGATAGCTTAAAAATCATAGGTCATCATGATGTGCTAAAGCTAAGCTATCCTTTTAATGTGGAATATTTAAAAGTCAATCAAATAACTAAAATCTAAAGGAGAAAAATGCAAACTTTTTATCTTTTAGCTGCGATTTTTGGTATTGTGGCTGTGGTTTATTTGCTTATTAAAAAAGTAGAAACAAAAACAGCTTTAATTAGTGTTGGTTTTATTTTATGTTTGATTTCACTTAAGCCCATTGAAGCTTTGAGTGCTTTTACGCATGCTATGGTGCAACCTGCTTTGATTAAGGCAATTTGTGCAAGCATGGGCTTTGCTTTTGTGATGAAAGTGACTAGGTGTGATAAGCATTTGGTTAAACTACTTACAACACCTTTGAAAAATGTAGGATTTTTCTTAATCCCGCTTGCTTTTATGGTGACTTTTTTCATCGCTATAGCTATACCTTCAGCAGCAGGATGTTCAGCTGCAGTTGGTGCGACTTTGATACCGCTTTTAATGGCTTCAGGTATAAAACCTGCTATGGCAGCAACAACGGTGCTTTGTGGAACTATAGGAGGAATTTTAAGTCCAGGTGTTTCTCATACGGCTTTGATTTCTGAAATTTCAGGGAAAAATATACAAGAAATTGTTTTAACTCAAACTCCAAATGCATTAACGGCAGGAGTAATAGTGATGATTTCTTTGATGATTATGGCAGTGATTTTTAAAGACTATCAAAAAGGGCAAGTTTTTGAAGCGGCTAATCAAAGTAAGACTGAAGATAATATTGAAAAAGTAAATGTATTTTATGCACTTATGCCTTTAGTGCCTTTAATTGTGCTAATTATAGGCGCAAGTCCTTTAAATGATTATGAGTTTTTAACATGGACAAAAGAAGTTGGAGTTGCTGAAGCCATGCTTTTGGGAGCGATTATAGCTTTAGTAGTAACTATGAGTAAGCCTGATAGTATTTTTAAAGAGTTTTTTAATGGTATGGGAAAATCTTATGCAGAGATTATAGGGATTATCATAGCTGCTAGTGTTTTTGTTGCAGGTTTAAAAGCATGCGGGGTAATTGATATCATCATAGAATGGCTTAAAAATGAACAACATTATGTGCGTTTTGGTGGAACTTTTATACCATTTTTAATGGCTATGGTTACAGGTAGTGGTGATGCTGCTGCTATGGCCTTTAATAAGGCTGTAACTATTCATGCTCAAGATCTTGGTTTTAATCAAGTTAAACTTGGTACTGCAGTGGCAATGTCAGCAGTGCTTGGAAGATACCTTTCGCCTATTTTAGGAGCTTGTATTATCGTTTCAGCTATAGCAGGGGTTAGTCCTTTAGAAATTGTTAAAAGAACTGCTTTAGGTTGTGTTGTTTCTGTAATTGTAATTGCTTTTGTGTTATTATAAATTTAAGCCTTAAAAGGCTTAAATTTATTTTGCAGCTAGGATGATGATTTCTTGTATAACTTTACTCGCTGCTTTTAAAGATTTAACAGGTAAATACTCATAAATAGAGTGAAAATTATGTGCTCCAGTAAAGATATTTGGACAAGGCAAGCCTTTTTCTGAAAGCACTGCTCCATCGTATCCTCCACGCATAGGAATGATTTTAGTTTTGATATTTAAATTTTCATAAGCTTGTAAAGCAAGTTTAATAGGTAAAGATTTGGTTGTTTTTAGACTATTAAAGACATTTTTATAACGATCATTAAGCTTAATGTTAATTCTTTCTTCTCCGTATAACTTTTTAAAACTATCGTTTAAATCTTGTAAAAATTGCATTCTTTGTTTGTATTTTTCATCATCAAATTCTCTAATATCTATTTTTAAAATAGTTTTAGCGCTATTTCCTTGGAGTTCTTTAACCCAAAAATATCCTTCTTTATTTTCTGTATATTCAGGTGCTTCGCCATTTGGAAGCATAGAGATAAATTTGTGTGCTAAAAGTAAAGAATTAACTAATTTTCCTTTGGCGCTCATAGGATGAGCGGATTTTCCTATAAATTCTACTTCACAATCTCCTGCATTCCAATTTTCATAAATAAACTCTCCTATCTCACAGCAATCTAAACAATACCCAAAATCAGCATTAATTTCTTTTATATCAAAAGCTTTTGCTCCTCTTAAGCCTTGCTCTTCATCAGGTAAAAAGCAAGCATAAATATCGCCATGTTTAATATCAGGATTTTTAACAAAAAATTCAAGCATATCCATAATCGCTGCAATGGCTGCTTTATCATCAGCTCCAAGCAAGCTTGTGCCATCGGTGTGGATAATATCATCTCCTATGTAGTTTTTAAGCTCTTTAAATTCACTTTCTTTTAGATAAAGATCTAAGTTTTTATTTAAGCATATATCCCCACCTTGATACTTAGTGATTTGTGCTTTGGTATTGTTGGTTTGTTCCATACTTGTATCTAAATGCGCAAAAAAGGCTATTTTGGGAGCATTTGGAGTGTTTGCTGGTAAAAGAGCTGTGGTGATGGTGTTTTCTCTTCTTTTGATGTCTTTTAAACCTAGTTCTTGTAATTCTTTTTCAAGCAATTTTGCAAGCTCCATTTGATTAGGACTTGATGGCATAATGCCTTTAGCGCCATTTTCTCTATTTGTAGTGGTATTAATCTTAGTGTAGTTTATAAATCTTTGAACAATATCCATAATTTTTCCTTTTAGATTAAAATTAATAAATTATAACAATTCATTTTTTAAATACTTAATAAAATCAAGAAAAGCTATTAATGATATTTTTTATCAAAATGTTTTAAAATTATGTTAATATATTCAAACTTAAAAATTCAAGGAGGAAAAATGCATAAAATTAAATTTGCGATGATGTTGATCGCGTTTATAGCATTTCTTATGGGGTGTTCTTCTAAGGAACAATTAAATCCTTTAGGACGCTCTTTTGGTAATATAAATGATACTGATCCTTTAAAAATAGGTAAAAATCCAACACCACCTGCAAAGCAAACAATTCCAGCTTTAGTAGAAGGTAAAGATATAGTTCCAGCTGTGCCTTTAGATCCACCGCTTATAAAAACAAATACTTTTAAAGGTAATAATGCTATAAAAGGTCCTTTACCAAGATTGACATCAACTGGGAATTTTAGTGAGAGCTCGGTGTTTGAAAATAGAGGTTTTCCGAGTGATTTTGTTACTATTATGAATCCAAATGGAGCTGCGTTAACTGTATGGGCTTTAGCTGCTGGAAATTGGATTTGGGGTTATAATTTATATAATAGTAAACCTTTTGGCGATGCTAGGGTTTGGCAACTTATAGAATTTCCAAATGATATGGTTATGATTAAGAACGCAAAAACTAATACTTGCTTAAATGCTTACGGAAATGGTATAGTACATTATCCTTGTGATCAAAGTAATTACGCACAATTTTGGAAATTTTTTCCTATGAGTAATGGGTCTTTTCAAATTCAAAATTTTGCAACGCAACAGTGTATTCAAACTCCGGTAAAAGATGTAATGCATGAGTTTGATTTTAGTTTTTATAATATATATTTAACTGATTGTGTAAAAAAAGGGGAGAAAAATTTAGACAGACAATGGTATATAACTGTACCAACTTTCACAGCAAAAACCCCTTATATGGGAAAATAGGAGAAGAATATGAAAAAAATAATATTATCTTTTATTTTTAGTGTGAGCTTGGCTTTTAGCGCTTTAGATGATTATAATGTAGGAACTTGGAATTTACAAGGATCATCAGCATCAACTGAAAGTAAATGGAATATTAGTATAAGACAATTGGTAACTGGAGATAATCCTTTAGATGTTTTAGCAGTGCAAGAAGCTGGAGTTTTACCTTCTACTGCAATGATGACTCCAAGACAGGTTCAGCCACCAGGGGTAGGTATTCCTATTCATGAATATGAATGGAATTTGGGCTCTTTGTCGCGTCCAAATTCTGTTTTTATATATTATTCTAGGGTAGATGTTGGAGCAAATCGTGTTAATATGGCTATAGTTAGTAGAAGACAAGCTGATGAGGTTATAGTTTTACCTCCCCCAACTGTTGCTTCAAGACCTATTATAGGAATTCGTATAGGAAATGATGTATTTTTTAGTATACACGCTTTAGCAAGAGGTGGCAATGATGCAGGTGCTATTGTAACGGCAGTGGATATGCATTTTAGAAATATGCCACAAATTAATTGGATGATTATGGGTGATTTTAATAGAACACCTAATAATCTTATAGGATTACTTGATCCGGATTTAAGATCGCGTGTTAATATAGTATCACCGCCTTCTTTTACACAAACTAGTGGCAATATAATTGATTATGCAATTACCGGAAATTCAAATCAAGGTGCACTTTATACTCCACCTGCTTTTGCTGCTGTTTTAGCATTAGCTGGATTAAGGAGTTTTTTAGCTTCAGATCATTTTCCAGTAAATTTTAGAAGATTTTAGGAGTTTGTGATGAAAAAAATTATATTTTTATTATTTGCATATATTGGTTTTTCTTTTGGTGCGCCTCCTTCGCAAGGAGATTTACCAGATTTTACCCCTATGTTTGCTATAAGATCGCTTGAAACAGGAATTTCGTTAAGTCCATTTAGGGATAGTTCAACAAAATTAGAAGATCAAAACTGGATTCTAAGAGAAATTGTACTTAGCGAAGAATTAAAACAAAAAGATACTTTGGCAGATAAACTTCCTTTTGGTTATGTGCAATTTGTAAATCCAAGTGATGATGATTTGTGTTTAGCTATATTAGAAAGTGGTTTTTTTGGTGGAAAATCTTGCAAACAGGATTTAGAAGATGGAAAATTAGAAACGGTTTATTCTATTATGCCAACTACTACTTCTGCTGTACAAATTCGCTCTTTAGTGCTTGGGGGTGTAGAATGTATGGTAGTATTTAATAATCCTCAAGTTCCTATTGAACAGCGTTTTGGAATTCAACAATGTACTCTTGATGATCCTGCTTTATTTTTGGAACTTTATGAATTAATGTTTTTTACTCCTGCTATCGTTGAAGCAACTCCGCTTTATTAAAAATTTACTTGCTATTTTAGCAAGTAAATTTTTACTTTTCTTAAAGTAATATCTATTCATTTTTTTAAGTCAAAAAAAGATATTATTTTAACTTACAAATTTAAAGGTAAAGCATGGATTATAAAAAAGCATTTTATTTAAAATTAGAGGATTGCTATTTGGGAACAAAAATCAAACATTCACAAAATCAAGCTAAAAATGGTTTTACAAATTTACTCGTTATAAAAGAAAAATATTTTCAAAAAATTAAAGACTATTTAGACACACAAAAGCTTTATACAGATACTTATAATAAACTTTATAATTTTTTTAGCACTTATTTAAACGAAACAGGAACGCCGTTTTTTTACGATACACCTATGTATAAAAATATCTATGCAAGGGTATATTCAAATTCAAAAGACACAAGTCTTTTTTATAAAACACAAAATTTATACTATGTAAAATCAGATACTATTTATAATCCTTTAAGCTTGCAAAGTGAAGATAAAAAATACACTTTAAATTTTCTTACCGATGAGTATGAGCAAAATGCTGATAATAATAAAAGTAAAATCAATTTTTATTTGCAAAATATACAAGATGATAATATAAACATAAAAGTGATAAATTCTAAAAATAATGATGGCACAAATGTATTTAAACAAAACTCAAGCGAATTTAGTGATGTTTTTTTAAAGACTTTAAAAAATGCACAAATAAACATAAAAGAAGAAGAGCTAAAAAAGCTTTTTAAAACTTATAAAAAACAAAATGAAGTAGATTTTTTCATCCATAAAAATGCGAAAGAATTTTTAAAAGAACAATTTGATTTGTGGTTGTTTTTCTATGTGAATGATAGCATTACTGATTGGACTAAAGAAAAGATAGATGAAATCAACGATCTAAAACAAATTGCTTTTGCTATCATCGACTTGATAGCTGACTTTGAAAATGAGTTAAAAGCTATATGGTTAAAGCCAAAATTTGCTAAAAATGCTCACTATGTATTTAGCTTAGATACTATTAAATCACACTCAAATAACGCTGGTGAAATTTTAAACTCCATATATAAAGATGTAAATTTTAATGAGCAAATCACAGAATGGAAAGAATTAAATTTCATAAATGATGAGTTTGATATAAAATTCATAAATGATGAAAAATACAAATTCTTACCGCTTGATACAAAGTATTTAAGCGAGGAAAATTATTATAAACTTTTGCAAAGTTTTGAAAATTTAGATGAAATTTTAAATGGAGAGCTTGTAAAAGCAGATAATTTTCAAGCACTTAACTCTCTAATGCCAAAATATCAAGGTAAAATAGATCTAATCTATATAGATCCGCCATTTAATACAGGAAGTGACTTTGACTACAAAGATAAATTTCAAGATAGTACTTGGTTTTCTTTAATGCATAATCGCTTGGAATTAGCAAAAGAATTTTTAAGCGATAAAGGAAGTTTTTATTTGCATTTAGATTACAATGCAAATTATCGTGGCAGGGAGCTTTTAAATGAAGTTTTCGGGGAAGAGAATTTTGTAAATGAAATTGTGTGGAATTACAAGGGTACCACAAATACTAATATTAAATTTGCTCCAAAGCATGATACTATACTATATTATAAAACAAAGAATCATATTTTTAATTTTGATGATGTAAGAATTCCCTATGAAGATGATGATAAATTTTCCATAGATGAAAATGGAAAATATTATATGATGTGGAAAAAAGATCAGAGATATTATCCGCCACAAAAATTTGTAAATAATACTTGGATATTATTAGGAAAATCTCAGTATGATGTATGGAATGATATTCCATCAATGGCAACGGCTCATGGAAAAGAATTTTTAAATTTTCAAACACAAAAACAAGAAAAATTGCTTCAAAGAATAATAAAAGCAAGCAGTAATGAAAATTCTATAGTTTTTGATTATCATTTAGGAAGTGGCACTACAATAGCTACTGCACATAAACTAAAACGCAAATGGCTTGGAGTGGAAATGGGAGAGCATTTTTACAAAGTCATCATCCCAAGAATGAAAAAAGTTTTAAATGGTTTTGTTTGTGGTATAAGCAAAGAAGTAGAATTTAAAGGTGGTGGCGCTTTTAGATACTATGAACTTGAAAGCTATGAAGAAAGTTTAGAAAATTGTGAGTATGAGCTTGATAAAAACTCATTTATAGATTATAGAAAATCACGCAAACTCATAAAAGCACTCAAAAAAGGCGAAAATATATGTCTTGATATGAAAGCTTATGATAAAGAATTGGATATATTTTTAACGATGTCAAATCTTTTAGGACTTCAAATCAAAAATATTTTTATAGATGAAAATGGCATAAAATCTTGTAAATTTGAAAACGATGAGATTGTAAATTTAGAAAATATAGACTTAATTAAATATCAAAAACTAAAAAATCTAATATGGTGGGAAAAGTGATGAACGAGAGTGAATTATATATTTATTTAGGACAAGATGAGCATTATATTACTCTTGATGAAATGAATTTGATTATAAATACTATTAATACAATTAGTAATGATTTGTGTGTAAAGTTGTTATCAAATTATCAAGATATTTCATTGGTTATATATCCATGTGAACAAGGTTCGTTTAAATTAAAAATTAAACATATGTTGTTAGGTACAGGTGTTTGTATTTTGACTTGGCTCAATGAAAGTGAAGCTGGTAGAGCCTTTGTTGAAGGTTTAACAGGACATGAAACACCATATTACTATAAGAGGGCTGGACAAATTTTAGGAGATGCAATAAAAGGTGTGTTAGAAAAAGATATATTTACACTCGAAAAAATAAATAACGAATTAGGCAATTATGGGTATATTTTAGATAAATCTATAAAAGAAAAAAGCGTGTTGTATGAAGCAATCAATAAGAGCAAAACGATAAAATCAATAAGTTTTAACAATGAGAATAGAAATGTAATACCAAAAAAAGATTTTATTAATCATATTAAAAAAGGTGATATTATCCGTCAACTAGAACCTAATTATGAAATATTAGATTTGATAATTTCAAAATCGATCAATACTAAGCAACAAGGAAAATGGACATTTGAATTATTAGAGACTAAGAAAAAGTTTAATGCAAAAATACTAGATAATGTATTTATGTCAAAATTTTTAGATGGTTTTTATCCGCTTAAAGAAGGTAATCAGGATGATATTATCAAGGCTTTATTGCGTATAGATGCAAAAATAAAAAACGGAAATAAAGAAACAGAGGAATATTTTATTCAAGAAATTTTTAATTTTAATGAAAATAAAATTAAAGTTATTCCTCAAGAATTTGAAAAATATCTGCAAACAAAGTATGATTATAAAACGCCAAGTCTTTTTAATTGAGATCAGAGGTAATAAAGCTAATACAAAACAACATCATCTTTTGCATTATGCAAGTTAAAAAGTTCAAAGTAGAGTTTTATGAGTTTAGTGATAGTATGTATCAAATCAAAAGAGCTTGGTAAAACTTTTTGATGTTTTAAGAGAAAATATTGCTACGTATATTAAAAACATATTGCAAGATGAGCGTTTATAAGAATTTCAGTATGTAAAAATTCTTACATACTGCAAATGATAAAAACAATTAAAGCTTTAAAGGAAAAATAATGGCTAAAGCAAAACAAAACACAAGAAAACATTTATTGCTAAATAAATTTATCCATGATAAATCACTAGTGCAAAAGCTTGATGAAAGTTATGATTTTGGTAATTTTTCTCAAGCTATAAATTTGCAATTTTATCAGCAAGAAAGTGTTAAAAATGCTTTAGCTATACTCTCTTTTTATATGAAAGATGAGTTAAATTCGCATGAATATAATCAAGAGCGTAGAAAACTTTTAGAATTTTATCAAGATGAAAGCGAGAATTTAAAACTACAAAAAGAACATATCGCAAGAGCTTCATTTTGGATGGCTACAGGAAGTGGTAAAACTATAGTTATGATCAAACTTATAGTTTTGATACATGAATTTATTAAAAATAATCAATTACCTAAAAAGCCTATCATGCTTTTAGCACCAAATGATAAGATTTTAAATCAATTCAAAGCAAATATAGCTAAATACAACAATCATCACAGCAATTTTATCAAAATAAAAGATTTAAAAGATTTTGAAAGCATAGAAAAAGAAGCTAGTTTATTAAATGAAGCGGTAGTGTATTTTGCAAGAAGTGATTTACTTGAGAGTGAAGAAAATGTAGGTAAAGATAAAAAAGCAAAAAGATTAAACTATAAAAATTATCTTAATAAAGATGGTTGGTATATATTGTTAGATGAAGCTCATAGAGGTGATAGTAAAACATCGCTAAGAAAAAACTATTATCATGAACTTGCTAGAGGTTTTATCAAAGAAGATGAATTTCCAAAAGGCTTTGTTTTTAATTTTTCTGCTACCTTTGAAGATGAAATAGATTTTATAACTTGTGCGTATAATTATAATCTTCAAAAATTTAATCAAGAGGGATATGGTAAAAATATAGCAGTTTTAAATGAGAATTTAGATTTTAAAAGTGAAAATAACGAAGAAGTAAAAATTAAAACGATTTTAGAAAGTTTTATAATCTTCAATGCTATTGTAAAATCAAAAGAAGAATTGTTTTTAAAAAGACAAGATTTTATATATCACAATCCTTTAATCATAGCAGTTTCTGATAAAGTAAATACTCAAGATGCGGGTATAAAAGCGTATTTTAAGGCAGTGTATAATGTATTAAAAAATAAAGTAGATATAGGCAATATAGCTTTAGAGCTTTGTGAAAAACTTCAAAATCAAAATTTATATTTTGGTATAAATACACTAAGTGATGATTTTTTAAAATATATAAAAAATGCAAATAACGATGAACTTAGAGAAAATATTTTTTATGCAAATGCAAATGCAAAATTAGAATGTTATAGCATTAAAGGAAATGATAAAGAATTGGCTTTTAAGAGTAAAAATTCAAACAAACCTTTCATGCTTTTAAATATTTCAAATGCAAAAGAATGGGAAAAAGATTTTTTACTTGAGCTTGGGGTAGAAAGCATAAGTGATATATCACAAAGTCATTTTGAAAATATCAATAGCTCACAATCCTCTATCAATATAATGCTAGGAAGTAAGGTTTTTTCAGAAGGTTGGGATAGCAATCGTGTAAATTTAATTTCTTTTATCAATATAGGAAGCATTAATGCTAAAAAATATGTTTTGCAAACTATAGGAAGAGGTGTTAGAATAGAACCTTTCTTAAATATAAGAAAGAGATTAAATGCTTTAAAAGAGATGTTTAAAATCGATGAGCGATGTGTAAATTTAGCATGTGGTTTAGAAACTCTTTTTGTAATGGCAAGTGATAATGAAGCCATAAAAGCTATCATAGAGGGTATAGAATGTGAATTTATGGAAAATAGGCATTTAAAAGGATTTAAAGAAACAAAATTGTCATTTAATTTACCTGTGCCAAAATACAAAAACGAAGCAAAGCTAAAAAAGTTTTATAAAATTTCAGAAAAAGAAGCAAAATCTTTAAAAGAATTTATAAAATCTTACGATGAGGATGTTTTGATTTTAGAGCAGTGTTTGTATAAAAATTTTAAATATTCTACATTAGAAGAATTTTATAAATTTAGCGAAGGAAAAGAAAGTAAAATACAATTATCAGGAGATAGAGTAGAATTTAATGAAAAAACAACATTAAAAACAATCAATAGTGTGTTAAATTCTAATGCCAAAGTTTTGGATAAATTTGTAAAGCTAGAAGAAGAAATAACGCACTATAAAAATATACAAGCAAAGTTAGATTTTGAAACCGTTCAAAAAATTAATAAGACTATAAAAGATGTTTTAAACGCAAAAAGTGAAGATGAATTAAAAGCAGACTTTGAAAATAAAAAAATAAATTTAGATGAGCTAATGCAAGGTATAAAAGAAAGTCAAAAAAGCAAGGAGGTGCAAAACTATATAATTAGTGCAAAACTTAGCAAGCATTATTATAGCCCTTTAATCATTTACAATAAAAATGATAAAGAAAATAAGATTAATTTTGCCATTTCTAATAAAAGTGAAAAAGAATTTTTAGAAGATTTAGAAAGTAATTTAAATTTGTCTTTTTTTGAACAATATGAATGGTATTTTTCTAAATTGGTAGAAAATCAAGATGAAATTTATATCCCTTATTTTGATGAAGAACAGCAAAAAGAAAGAAAATTTTATCCTGATTTTATATTTTGGTTAAAAAATAAACAAAGTGGAGATTTTTTTATATATTTTATAGATCCAAAAGGCTTAAAAATAGAAGATAATCCTAGATTTAAATTAAAAGGCTTTAAAGCAATATTTGAAAATAAAAATTTAAGTTATGAAGATAAAAGTATAAAAGTTAATTTGTTTTTTTATAATAAAAATTATACTTTTTCAGATGAATTAAAAGACTTTGTTAAATCTACAATAGAGGATATTTTCAAATGAAAACCTTTTTAGTTTGTGCTTTAGAGCCTTCAGCAAATTTGCATTTAAAAGAAGTTTTAAAAGCTTATAAAAATGAGTATAAAGAATTTGATTTAGTAGGAATTTATGATGAGAATTTGTGTAAAAAATTTAGTCTAAATTCCAAGCCACTTTATAGCTCACATGAGTTTAGCGCTATGGGTTTTATAGAGGTTTTGCCACTCATTTTCAAAGCTAAAAGAGCCATAAAAGAGCTAGTGAGTTTAAGTTTTACTCAAAAAATTGATGCGATTTTATGTATAGATTCACCTGCTTTTAACATACCTTTTGCAAAGGCTTTAAAAAAAGCAAATTCTAAAGTAAAAAGAATTTATTATATCTTACCTCAAGTTTGGGCATGGAAAAAAGGTCGCATTCCTATCATAGAAAGTCATTTTGATGTGCTAGCTTCTATCTTGCCTTTTGATAGTGAGTTTTTTAGTAAAAGTACTTATGTGGGACATCCGCTTTTAGATGAGATAAAAGAGTTTAAAAACCAAGAAGATATAAATTCTATATTTTCAAAAAAAGATGATGAAAAAATCATCGCTTTCTTACCAGGTTCAAGAAAAAGTGAAATAAAGCGTTTGATGCCTATTTTTAGAGAATTAAGTGTTAAATTTGAAGGTAAAAAAATCCTTTGTGCACCTGAGTTTAATTTAAAGAGATTAGAAATTTACGGGGAAATGAGTAATTTTGAAATTCAAACTAACACCCCAAAGGTGCTAAAAAATGCTGATTTTGCTTTTATTTGTAGTGGCACAGCTACACTTGAAGCAGCTTTGGTCGGCACGCCTTTTGTGCTTGCTTATAAAGCTAAAGCTATCGATGTATTTATCGCAAGATGTTTTGTAAAACTCAAACATATAGGCCTTGCAAATATTTTTTTGGATTTTGCAGGAAAAAGCGAGCTTAATCCTGAATTTTTACAAGAGCAAGTGAATATGGAAAATTTATATCAAGCTTATCTTAAATACGATTATAAGGCATTTTTTGATAAAGTAGATTTTTTAAAAGAATATTTGCAATTTGCAAGTGCAAAAAATTTAGCTAAAATACTTTATGAAATCAAATAAGGATAAATCATGCAAAAAGAACCTATGAGTAAATACGGCTATGAGAAATTAGAAAAAGAATTAGAGCATTTAAAAAAAGTTGAACGTCCAAAAGTAGTAGAAGAAATAGACATAGCAAGAAGCCATGGAGATTTAAAAGAAAATGCAGAATATCACGCGGCTAGAGAAAAACAAGCTTTTATAGAAGGAAAGATAGCTGAACTTGGGGATTTGATCTCAAGAGCACAAATCATCGATCCATCTTCTTATGAGCATGATAGCGTGAAATTTGGCTCAACTGTTGTTGTAGAGGATTTAGAAAGTGAAAAACAAAGCACTTATACTTTGGTAGGGGTAAATGAGGGAAATTTAGAAAAAGGTTATATTTCCATTAGCTCGCCTATTGCTAAAGCAATGCTTGGTAAAAAAGAGGGTGATGATTTTAAAGTGCGTTTACCAAAAGGTGAGAGTGAATTTGAAATCATTTCTATAGAATACAAAGCTTTGGAATTTTAGTTTTTGCAAAAAATAATTATAAAAGAAAATGCTATTTTTATTGCTGATGTGCATGAAAATGAAAATAGGCGTGGTTTTTGGGAGTTTTTGCAAGCCTTAAAAAATAAAAAAATTCAAACTCCACAGCTTTTTTTGATGGGTGATATATTTGATCTTTTAATTTATGAAGTAAAAGCCACACATGATTTTGCAAAAGCTTATATAGACTTACTTGAAGAACTTGCGTGTAAAATTGAAATCATATATTTAGAAGGTAATCATGATTTTAATTTAGCTAAATTTTTTAAAAAAGTGAAAGTTTTTAGTATAAAACAGCAACCTTTGCTTTGTGAATTTCATGACAAAACCTTAGTAAAATTAGCCCATGGGGATATTTTTTTAAAACCTTTTTTGCAATTTTGCTTAAAAAGTTTGAGAAATCATTACTTGTTATTTTTTTTAAATTTTTTAAATGTTATTAGTAAAGAAAAAATTACTCAAAAAATTCTAAAAAATCAAAACAAAAAACAACTTATTAGAAAAATTCCTCATTTTTCTGCCTTAGTAAAAGAGCGTTTAAAGCACTATAATATAGGTTTTATAATAGAAGGTCATTATCATCAAGATGTGTTTTTAGAATATGAAAATATAAAATATTTAAATTTAGCTGCTTTTGCATACAAGGAAAGTTTTTTTGTAGTAAAATATGAGCCAGAAATCAGATTTCACAAAATAGAACTTAAGGAGGCATAATGTTTGATGAGAATGTCGTTAAAACAGGTTCAAATGAAATGGAACTTGTTGATTTTCGCATCTTTAAGCAAGGCCACGATAAAGTCTATGAGGGAATTTATGGTGTAAATGTTTCTAAGGTTAGAGAAATCATTAAAATTCCTTTTTTGACTGAAATTCCAGGAGTGCCTGAATATGTGGAAGGTATTTTTGATCTTCGTGGTGTGGTGATTCCTGTAATCAACCTAGCAAAATGGATGCAAATTCAAGAACCAGAAATGACAAATATAAAACCTAGAGTTATCATTACTGAATTTAGTAATGTATTGATCGGTTTTATAGTGCATGAAGCAAAAAGAATTCGTAGGATTAATTGGAAAAATATTGAGCCAGCTACTTTTGCAACAAGTGCGGGTAGCTTAGATAAGGGTAAAATTACTGGTGTGACTAAAATCGAAGGTGATGAGGTTTTACTTATCTTAGATTTAGAAAGCATAGTGCAAGAGCTTGGAATTTATACTCCACAAACTGATATTGAAGATGATAAAATCCAAAAAATAGAAGGTATGGCTTTAGCACTTGATGATAGCTCTACTGCAAGAAAACTTGTAAAAGATATTCTGAACAAAATCGGGTTAAAAGTTGTTGAAGCAAAAGATGGTGTTGAAGGCTTACAAAAACTAGAAGAGCTTTATAATGCTTATGGTGCTGATTTAAGAAAGCATCTAAAAATCATCGTAAGCGATGTTGAAATGCCACAAATGGATGGTTTTCACTTTGCAGCTAAAGTAAGAGAAGATGAGAGATTTAAAAATATTCCTATCGTGTTTAATTCTTCTTTGTCAAATGAATTTATGAGTGATAAAGGTGTTAAAGAAGCAGGTGGTGATGGATATTTAGTTAAATTTAACGCAAGTGATTTCTTTGCTGAAATTTCTCGTATTATAGCAAAACATGAAAAAGGTGAGGAGTAAAAATGGAAGATATTCAAGAAATACTTGAGGATTTTTTAGTTGAAGCCTTTGAATTAGTCGAGCAAATTGATCATGATTTGGTTGAATTAGAAGCAAATCCTGAAGACTTAGAACTATTAAATAGAATTTTCCGTGTCGCACACACTGTTAAAGGTTCATCAAGCTTTTTAAATTTTGATGTTTTAACAAAACTTACTCATCATATGGAAGATGTTTTAAATAAAGCAAGACATAATGAGCTTAAAATTACTCCTGAAGTAATGGACGTGGTTTTAGAGTCTATTGATATGATGAAAACTTTGTTAAATTCTATTAGAGATAATGGAAATGATACAGCAATAGGACTTGACATAGCTCCAATTTGCGCAAGATTAACCGCTATTTCAGAAGGTGAAAGCTTAGAGTCTGTTGCACCGGCTAAAGCTGAAGAGTCAAAAGAAGAAGTCAAAGAAGAGCCAAAAGCTGAAGAGCCTGAAGTTGATGTTAATAAACTTAGTGATGATGAAGTTGAAGCTGAAATAGAAAGGCTTTTAAAGGTAAGAAAAGCTGAAGATCAAGCAAGACGTGCTGAAAAGAAAAAAACACAAGAAGCAAACCCAGCTCCAAGTAAACCAGCTGCTCAAGCACAAAATGCAACTGCTGAGAAAAAAGTTCCTGCAGCAGGTGGTGGAAGCAGTGGTGCAAATATGGATCAAACCATTAGGGTTGAAGTTAAAAGACTTGATCATTTAATGAACTTAATTGGTGAGTTGGTACTAGGTAAAAACCGCTTATTGAAAATTTATGATGATGTTGAAGAAAGATATGATGGGGAAAAATTCTTAGAAGAATTAAATCAAGTTGTTTCTCAACTTAGTATTGTCACTACAGATATTCAGCTTGCGGTTATGAAAACAAGAATGCAACCTATTGCAAAAGTATTTAATAAATTCCCAAGGGTTGTACGTGATTTGGGTCGTGAGCTTGGTAAGCAAATGGAGCTTGAAATTTCAGGGGAAGAAACTGAACTTGATAAGTCTATTGTGGAAGAAATCGGCGATCCTATTATGCACATGATTAGAAACTCATGTGATCATGGTATAGAAGATCCAGCAACGCGTGTGGCTAATGGTAAACCAGAAAAAGGAACGGTTAATCTTAAAGCATACAATGAGGGAAATCATATTGTAGTAGAGATTGCTGATGATGGTAAAGGGCTTGATGCTGATGTATTAAAAGCAAAAGCTATGGAGAAAAATCTAATTACAGAACGCGAAGCTGATCAAATGAGCGATAAAGAAGCGTTTGCATTGATTTTCAAACCAGGTTTTTCAACTGCGAAAAAAATTACTAATGTTTCAGGCCGTGGCGTTGGGATGGACGTTGTTAAAACCAATATTGAAAAATTAAATGGTGTGATTGAAATCGATAGTGAGCTTGGAAAAGGCACTGTAATGAAGCTTAAAATTCCACTTACTTTAGCAATTATTCAATCATTACTTGTGGGTACGCAAGAAGAATTTTATGCTATTCCACTTGCAAGCGTTCTTGAAACAGTTAGAGTGCCAATTGATGATATTTATACTATTGAAGGTAAAAATGTATTACGTCTAAGAGATGAAGTGTTATCTTTGGTAAGACTTTCAGATGTGTTTGGTGTAAAACAAGTGCTTGAAAATACCGATCAAACTTATGTCGTTGTTATAGGTGTAGCAGAAAGTAAGCTTGGTATTATAGTAGATACTTTAGTGGGTCAAGAAGAGATTGTTATTAAGTCTATGGGTGAGTATTTACAAAACATTCAAGGTATAGCAGGAGCGACTATTCGTGGTGATGGTAGGGTTACTTTGATTATTGATGTTGCTGCTATGATGGATATAGCTAAAGAGATTAAAGTAGATATTAAAGCACAAATTGAATCACAATCTAAAAAAACTGCTAAAGAAAAACCAAGTGATTACACAGTACTTATAGTGGATGATTCTAAAATGGATAGAAATATCATGCAAAAATCACTAGAGCCATTAGGTGTGAGCATTATAGAAGCAACTAATGGTGTGGAAGCTTTAAATATGATCAAATCAGGTGAGCATGATATTGATGCAGTGTTAATTGATATTGAAATGCCAAGAATGGATGGTTATACCTTAGCAGGTGAAATCAGAAAGTATTCTAAGTATAAAAACCTTCCGCTTGTTGCAGTAACTTCAAGAACTAGTAAATCAGACCGCTTAAGAGGTGTGGAAGTAGGAATGACTGAGTATATTACTAAGCCTTACTCTCCAGAGTACTTAGAAAATGTAGTTAGAAAAAATTTAAAACTAGGATAAGAAGATGAATGATAAATTAAGCCAGGTTTTGCAAAAACAACAAGCGCAAATTGCAGAACCTGATGTAGATAAAGAAGAGGATATTATTCAGCTTGTTGGTTTTGTGGTAGGGGATGAGGAATATGCTATTCCTATTCTTAATATCCAAGAAATTATTAAACCTATAGAATATACTAGGGTTCCAAGTGTGCCTGATTATGTTTTAGGTGTGTTTAATATGAGGGGTAATGTTATGCCCTTGATAGATCTTGCTAAAAGATTTAATCAAGGTAGTTCTAAAATGACACCTCAAACAAGATATATTGTTTTAAAAGGTATGGCAAATGGTAATCAAACTCCTGCAGGTAATGCGGGTTTTGTGATAGATAGATTAACAGAAGCTATTAAAATTCACAGAAGCAGGATTGATCCACCGCCTGAAACTTTATTAAAAGAAAAAGGTATGATTTTTGGTATAGGCAAAAGAGAAGAAAATATCTTGACTATATTAAAAGCTGAAGCTTTATTAAAGCGTGAGTTTTAATGATAAAGCTTTGTGCCTTTGACTTTGATTCTACGCTAATGGATGGAGAAACCATCGATATTTTAGCGCAAGAATATAATGTTGGTGATGCTGTAAAAGCAATCACCAACAAAGCAATGAATGGTGAGCTTGATTTTTTTGAAAGCTTAAGTGCTAGAGTAGCCTTACTTGAAGGAATGCCTATTGATCAGGTAAGAAAGTGCTGTGAAAATTTACCTTTGATGAATGGCGCTAAAGAATTATGCGAGTATTTAAAAAATAAAAACATAAAAATTATTGTTTTTAGCGGTGGATTTCATGAAGGAATTGACTTAATACAAGATAAACTTCATTTTGATTTTGGTTTTGCTAACTTTTTACATAGTAAAAATGGTGTTTTAACAGGAAAAGTTGGCGGGGAAATTATGTTTAATAATTCAAAAGGTATTATACTACAAAGACTTAAGAAATTCTTAAATTTAAAAACAGAAGAAATTATGTGTGTAGGCGATGGAGCTAATGATATTTCTATGTTTAAAGAATGTGGATTAAAAATAGCTTTTTGTGCCAAAGAAATTTTAAGATCTCATGCAGATATTTGTATAGATAAAAAAGATTTAAAAGAAATAATAAAGGTAATACAATGAAAAAATTTTCACTATGGTGTGATTTTATAGAAAATGAATTTTTAGATCATGAATTTTTAGATTTAATTTACTCAAAAACAATTAACGGCGCTACTTCAAATCCTGCCATTTTTAAAAATGCGATTTTAAACTCTGCTATTTATAAAGAAAAAATCAAAAAATCAAATCTTAAAGATAAAAAAGCTTTATATGAGTATCTTGCGGTAGAAGATATAGCTAAGGCCGCAGATAAATTAGCTATTAATTATTATGAAAATAATGATGGTTTTATTAGTATTGAAATTGACCCAAGATTAAAAGATAATACTAGTTTATCTTTAGCTGAGGCAAAAAGATTATACACACAGATTGCAAAAGAAAATGTGATGATGAAAATTCCTGCTACAGAAGCTTCTTATGAAGTAATGCAAGAATTAATGAAAAATGGTATTAGTGTCAATGCTACTTTGATTTTTGATTTTGAACAAACTAAAAAATGCTTTGAAGCTTTAAATTTAGGTTTAAAAGAATTTAGAAAAAATAATATCATAGCCAAAAAAGAACCTCAAGCTGTTATTAGCATTTTTGTAAGTCGTTTTGATAGATTATTAAATAATCAAGTTTTAGATAAAAATTATATGGGAATTCTTACTGCAACTAAGGCTTATAATTATATCATTAAACAAAATGAAGCAAATATTAGAGCTTTATTTGCAAGTACGGGTGTTAAGGGTGATGATTTAGAAAAAGATTATTATATTAAAGAATTACTCTATGATAAAGCTATTAATACCGCACCACTAGATGCTATAAAAGCTTTTAAGGGTAAGCAAATTGTATTTAAAGAGCCTTTAAAAGATGAATGTATAGAGAAAAAATTAAATGCAAATATTTCAAAAGATGCTTTAAGTAAAGCTTGTAAAAATTTACTTGACGATGGTTTAGAGCAATTTTGTATAGCTTATGAAGATATTTTAAAATCTTTATAATGTGGCTTAATCTCAAATGAGATTAAGCACTAATACTTGCTAAAGTTGGTCTTTTTAGTGAAAAAACATTAGATGGAGATCTTCTACCGCAATTTGGACATCTAGCTATTGTTTTCCATAAATTTTCTTTTATATATTCCGAAGGTTTCCCAAATCTTTTTTCATATAAAACGCATGTTTCCTCCCAAGATTTATTAAGATTTTTGAAATCTTCCTCGCCTCTCATTCCAAAATAAGGAAAATGATGTAAGAAATAGCCAAAAAGATTTTCACAATCTTGAGCATATTTTAATGTATCTAAAATATGATAATGCCAAAATTTATCAACATCAGCTGGTGGTACTATTGAGGTATCTTTATTTTCTTGACATAAAAGAAGAAATTTTCTATATTCAGTTTCAATGAATTTAGTGTATTCTAAACTCCACCCTAACCCTTCGTTTTTGTCAATTATTTTTACTATGATTGGTTCTAAATCCAATTCTTTTAATAGTATTGTAGACATATTATTCCTTTTATTTTTAATTATAGTTTAATAACACTTAGTGTTATAAACGATTGTAAAAAAATTATATAAAAACTAGACTTATAAATAAATAAAGTGTTATAAGGCTTGGTTATATGAAGCAAGATATATCTGATAAACATAGAGAAATAGGTAAAAGAGTTGCAAAAATAAGAAAAGAAAAAGGAATTTCTCAACTAGAATTATCATTATTATTGGGACATAAAAGCGTTTCTATAGTTGCAAGCGCAGAAAGACATTATAGAGGTGCTCATTTTAATTTAAATCATTTATTTCAAATGGCTGAGATTTTTGAAATAGATATTTGTGATTTTTTTAAATAAATTTATACTTTACTAAGCCAGAAATTGATATTATTAAGTCTTTTATTTTATAAAAAAGGGAAAAAATGTTAGAAGGTATCGTTAGAGAGAGTATCGGTAGAAAAGCTGCTAAAGCTTTAAAAAGAGATGGTTATCTAATCGCAAACATCTACGGAAAAGGATTAGAAAACATTAATGCTGCTTTTAAAGTAAATGAATTTATTAAAGAAGTACGCAAAAAAACTACTTTAGCTTTTGATGTAAAAGTAGCAGATAAAGTATTAAATGTTGTTGTGGTTGATTATCAAAAAGATCCTGTAACTGCAGAATTAAAACACGTAGATTTAAAAGTAGCACAAAAAGGTGTTATTTCTAAATATATGGTTCCTGTAAAAATCGTAGGAACAGCTATAGGTCTTAAAAATAAAGGTGTTTTAATCCAATCAAAAAGAAGATTAAAAGTAAAATGTGCAGCTGAAAACTTACCAAATTATTTTGAACTAGATGTAACTAAACTTGATGTTGGTGATGCACTTTTAATCCGCGATGTAGTTGTACCTGAGGGTGTAACTATGGTTGATGCTGATAGAGTGGCTGTAGTTGGCGTAGAAAAAGCAAGATAAAATGACCTTAGTCGTAGGACTTGGTAATATAGGAGAACAATACACTCAAACCCGTCATAATGTAGGGTTTATGCTAATTGACTTAATTTTGAAAGATTTGCAAACAACAAAACTTTCAAATGCTAAATTTAAAGGAGAGCTTTTTAAAGGCTCTTCTACTCTTTTTTTAAAACCTTCCACTTATATGAATTTATCCGGAGAAAGTGTAAAAGCTGTTAGTGAATATTATAAATGTGATAGAATTATTGTAATCCATGATGATATAGACTTAAATTTAGGTGCATTGAAATTTAAAATAGGCGGATCAAGTGGTGGACATAACGGACTTAAAAGTATAGATAATCTTTGTGGTAATGCTTATGAGAGAGTACGCATAGGAGTAGGAAAAGGACAAGATGTGATTTCTCATGTTTTGGGGAAATTTAAACAAGAAGAGCAAGAAAGTTTAACTAAGGTTTTAGAACATAGTAAAAAAGCCTTACTTGAGCTTTTAAATTCTGATATAGAAAAAATCGCTTCAAAATATTCTTTAAAAAGTTAAACGATGAGTATATTTTTTCGCTATATTTCATCTTTGTATTTAAAATCATTTTTTATTTTGTTTTTTTCTTTGACTTTTTTCTTTGTAGCGATTGATTTTTTACTCAATTTTAATAGACTGCCAAAAAGTGCAAATTTGGAGCTTTTATATATATTTTTTTTAACATGCTCAGCAGCTTCTTATATACTGCCTTTAGCCATAGTCCTTGCTTTGGTTTTATGTATTTTTAATATGATACGCTCGAATGAATTTGTTAGCTTATATGCCTTGGGTTTAAGTAAAAACCAAGTGATTTTTTATCCTTTTTTATGGGCTATGTTTTTTTGTTGTGTTTATGTAGGACTTAATTTTAGTGCCTTTGCTTATGCAGATGAATATAAAAGTAATATTCTTAAGCGTGGTGTTGTAGATAGAGAAGGCGGGGAGGTTTTGATTAAATACAATGATAAATTTATTTATATACAAAAAATAAATTCTCAAACCCTATATAATGTAAAAATTTTTGATGTAAAAAATTTAGATATTCAAAGCACAATCCATGCAAAAACTGCTAAATTTAATGGAGATTCTTGGAATTTAAATGATGCTAAAGCTACTAATGTACCGCAAAATTTGATTGTTTCAAAAGAGGGTTTAAGTGTAGAAGAATTTAAAAATATTAAAGGCTTAGAAGATTTTTCTCCAAAAATTTTAGAAAGAATTTCTTTAGTAGAGAGTAATCCTTCTTATTCTATTTTAGACGCGCTAGAAAGTATGGCGATTTTTGTAAAACAAAATATTTCTACTAATACACTTAGAACAAGTTTATATTCTTTAGTTCTTACACCATTTTTTGCGCCATTTTTAATGCTTATTGTGTATTATTATTTTCCTTTAACAGCAAGATTTTTTAATCTCGCACTTTTAGCTTTTGTGTTTTTTGTGTGTATACTTTTAGTTTGGGGTTTGTTGTTTTTATTAACAAGATTGAGTGAAAATGAAATTTTACTTCCAGAGCTTGGTATAATGCTACCAGTATTTATTTTAATAAGTATAGGAAGTTTTTATTATTTTAAACACAAATAACTACAAGTGAGGTTTTTATGGATTATTTAAAACTAGCAAAAGAATACAACACACCATTTTATATTTACGATTTTGATAAAATCAAAGAGCGTTTTACAATGTTAAAAGATGCTTTTAAGGCAAGAAAATCACAAATTTTTTATGCAGTCAAAGCAAATTCTAATTTAAGTGTTTTAAAGCTTTTAGCTTCTTTAGATAGTGGGTTTGATTGTGTTAGTGCGGGTGAGATTTATAGAGCTTTAAAAGCAGGAGCTAAAAATTATAAAATTATTTTTAGCGGAGTAGGTAAAAGCGCTGATGAGTTAAAATATGCTTTAGAGCAAAACATACTTTATGTAAATTTAGAAAGCTATGAAGAAATGCTTCTTTTAGAGCAAATTGCTAAAGAAAGTCAAAAGATAGCTCGTATAAGCATAAGGGTAAATCCAAATGTAGATGCTAAAACACATCCTTATATTTCTACAGGTTTGCATGAAAATAAATTTGGCGTAGATATAGAAAGTGCTAAAAAAATGTATATTTATGCTAAAAACTCACAATTTTTAGAGCCAGTTGGAGTGCATTTTCATATAGGTTCACAAATTCTTGATATAAGCAGTATTCATGAGGCCTCAGTGATTGTTGCGAAATTAGTAAAAGAACTTTTAGCTTTGAAAATTAATATTAAATTCTTTGATATAGGTGGGGGTTTAGGAGTTTGTTATAAAGATGAGCAAGAATCAAATTTATATGATTATGCTCAAGGAATTTTAGCAAGTTTACAAGGTCTTGATGTGTGTATAGGTATGGAACCTGGTAGGTTTTTGGTAGCAAATGCAGGCGAGTTTGTTACTAAAGTTTTATATGAAAAATTTAATGATAAAAAGCGTTTTGTGATTGTTGATGGGGCAATGAATGATTTATTGCGTCCAAGTTTATATAGTGCTTATCATGAAATCAAACTTTTGAGCGAAAATAAAGAAGAAAGCCTTTGTGATATTGTTGGTGGGGTTTGTGAGAGTGGAGATTTTTTAGCTAAAGATAGAAAATTAGCCAAAACACAAGCAGGAGATTTGATCATAGTTAAAAGCGCAGGTGCGTATGGTTTTAGTATGAGTAGTAATTATAATACTCGCAATAGAGTATGTGAGCTAGCTTATGAAAACGGCACAGTAAGAATAATTAGAAAAAGAGAAAGTTATGAGGATCAAATTGCTTTAGAACTTGATTTTTTAAAGGATTGAAATGTTGTTTTTAGATGTGCAAGGGACTTTGATTTCAGATTATGACAAAAGTCCTATAAATGGTGCTTTAGAACTCATTAAATCTTTAAATAAGGAAAAAATTCCTTATGTGATTATTACTAATAATACCAAAAGATTAGATTTTTTAAATTATTTGCAAAATTTGGGTTTTGAAATTAATGAAAAAGTTTATATCGATCCTTTTTGTGTTTTAAAAGATCATTTAAAGCCTTGTAAAATAGCAGCTTTTGGAGCAAAAGAATTTTTAGATTCACTTCAAGAGTTAGACTATGAGCTTGATTATAAAAATCCAAAAGCATTTTTACTGGCAAGTTATGATGATTTTAAATTTCAAGATTTTGCTAGTATGATAGAGTATCTTAAAAATGGTGTGCAAGCTATAGCAATGCATGAAAGTAGTATTTATAAGAAAAATTCAAGGCTTTATCCAGGCGTTGGAAGTATTATGTCTATGCTTAAAAATGCATGCGAGTTTGATTATAAGGTGATAGGAAAACCTAGTAAGGCTTTTTATGAAAGTGCTTTAAATTTATTAAAACAACAAGATTGTAATGTAAGTTTTGAAAAGACTTTAATCATTAGTGATGATTTTAAAGGCGATTTGCTTGGTGCCTATGAGCTTGGTATGCAAACAGCCTTAGTTTTAAGTGGTAAAATTTCTAACACTCAAGGTCTTGATACAACTAAACTTAATTTTGTATATGATAGTATTAAGGATTACTACATATTGAGGTTTAAATGAAAGAGATAGAAAAATTACGCAATAAAATCGATACCATTGATGATAAAATTTTGGCTTTGCTTAATGAAAGAATGCTTCATGTTAAAGATATAGGAGTTATTAAGCAAAATTTAGGTGGGAGTATTTATAGACCTGAGCGCGAAAGAGCTATTATAAATAGACTTAAAAATTATAATCATGGTTTATTAGATCAAAATGCAATCGAAGCAATTTACCAAGAAATTTTTGCTGTATCAAGAAATTTAGAAATGCCTCAAAGTATAGCTTATTTAGGACCTGAGGGAAGCTATACCCATCAAGTGGCAAGAACGCGTTTTGGTGCTATGAGTCGTTATACTCCACTTGCAAATATAGAAGATGTTTTTAAAGAATTAGCTCACAAAGAGGCAAAATATGGAGTGGTACCTATAGAAAATAATACAGCAGGTGCTGTTGGTGTGACGCTTGATTGTCTTGGAAAATACGAAGATGTAAAGATTTTTGCTGAAATTTATATGGACATTCATCATTCTTTTGTAAGTATAAGTGAAAATTTAAAAGATATTAAACGCATATATTCTCATCCGCAAGGTTATAATCAATGTAGAAATTTTTTAGAAAGTCATGATTTAAGTGAAGTAGAATTTGTAGCAAGTAAATCCACAGCTCATGCGGCTTACTTAGCTTCACAAGATGTTACTTCAGCTGCAATTTGTTCTAAAATTGCAGCAAAGCTTTATAATGTACCTATATTGTTTGAAACGATTGAGGATAATTTGGCAAATCGTACTAGGTTTTTGATTTTAAGTGATATAAAAATACCTCAAATGCCTCATTGTAAAACTTCCATCTTAGCACTTGCTGCACATAAACCAGGTGGGCTTAGTGATTTATTATATGAGTTTAAAAAAGAAGGGATAAATTTAACAAAACTTGAATCACGCCCTATAAAAACAAGAGAATTTGTGCATAGTTTTTATATAGATTTTGAAGGGCATATTGATGATGAAAATGTCCAAAGAGTATTAAAAAAAGCTGAACATATAAAATGGCTTGGATCGTATTTATCAGGAGAAAGTAATGAAATTTAATCCTTTTTTGGAAGCTATTAAAACTTATGAAAGTGGCAAGGATATGGATTTAATTGCTAAAGAATATGGTTTAAAAGAAGTTATTAAGTTAGCAAGTAATGAAAATCCTTATGGTACAAGCAAAAAGGCCAAAGAAGCCATCATAAATAATGCACATTTAGCTCATTTATATCCTGATGATACTATGAGTGAGTTAAAACAAGCCCTAGCGCAAAAATATGATATTTTAAAAGAAAATCTCATCATAGGTAGTGGGAGCGATCAAATCATAGAATATATAGTGCATGCAAAACTTGATCATTCTAAGGCTTATTTACAATGTGGGGTTAGTTTTGCTATGTATGAAATTTATGCAAAACAACTAGGAGTTAAGGTTTATAAAACTCCAAGTTTAACCCATGATTTAAATGAGTTATATGAGTTATATCAAAAGCATAAAAATGAAATTAAAGTAATCTTTCTATGCTTACCAAATAATCCTTTGGGTGAGTGTTTGGATGCAAGTGCGGTTTTTGAATTTTTAGAAAAAATTGATGAGGATTGTTTGGTGGCCATTGATGGAGCTTATAATGAATTTGCTTCATTTAAAGATAGCAAAAAGCATATTAACCCTAAAGAATTAATTCATAAATTTCAAAATGTAGTATATCTAGGAACATTTTCTAAGCTTTATGGCTTGGGCGGTATGAGAGTGGGTTATGGCATAGCTTGCAAGGAAATTATCAATGCATTTTATAAGTTAAGAGCACCTTTTAATGTGGCTAATTTGAGTTTAAAAGCTGCTGTTGCTGCACTAGATGATGATGAGTTTGTGCAAAAAACCTTAGAAAATAATTTTTCACAAATGAAACTTTATGAAGATTTTGCTAAAAAATATAAAATTCGATACATTCCAAGCTATACAAATTTTATTACCTATTTTTTTGATGAAAAAAATAGCACAGATTTATCTGAAAAACTGCTTAAAAACGGTATAATAATAAGAAATTTACAAAGTTATGGTTTAAATGCTGTGCGTATAAGTATAGGTACAGAGTATGAAAATTCAAGGTTTTTTGAAGAGTTTTCTAAAAATTTTTAGTTTGTAGGAAATAAATGGATTATAAAACTATACTGCACCAAGTAGGTCAGCTTTATCAAAATTTAAGTTTAAGACAGCGTATTATCATTGCTGCTTCTATTGTTGTTGTAGTTGGATTTTTAGTATTTTTAACCCTTTTTAGAAGTGGCTCTACAGTGGCTAGCGAGGCTGGATATTCAGTATTATTTGAAAATGCTAATACTAGTGATTCAGCGATGATAGTAACGCAGCTTGAAAAAAGTGGAGTTCCTTATATTTTGCGCAATGAAGGAACGATTTTAGTTCCTAATGAGCAAGTATATAAACAGCGTTTAGCTATTGCCTCAGCAGGATTGTTGCCAAAAGATAATAAAGTAGGCTTTGAGCTTTTTGATAAACAAGAATTTGGAGCCACAGAAGCTGAACAAAAGGTAAAATACCAAAGAGCATTAGAAGGTGAGCTTGCTAGAACGATTGAAAGTTTAGAGCCTATTCATAGCGCTACGGTGCATATTGCTTTTGCTAAAGATACACTTTTTACCCAACAACAAGTTCCACCAACTGCTTCAGTAGCTTTGACAATAAAAGAAGGTTTAAAGCTTAATAAAAAGCAAATTATGGGGATTAAAAACTTAATTGCTTCTTCAGTGACAAAACTTACCCCTGAAAATGTAAAAATCATGGATCAAAAAGGTATTCCTTTAGATGATGAGGGTGCTTTTGAGAGTGATTTAATAGCTGCTCAAATTAAATACAAAAGAGATCAAGAATACGAATTAGAACAAAAAATCGTTGCTTCTATTGCTCCATTTGCAGGTGGCTATGATAGGGTGGTAGCAAAGGTTAGTATTGATTATGATTTTTCTAAAGAGGAATCACAAAGTGAAGTATATGATCCAAATACTGTTGTGCGTAGCGAGCAAACTTTAGAAGAGCATAGAGAAGGTTATAAAGATAAAGAAATTCAAGGTGTGCCAGGTGCTGTTTCAAACATCGGTCCTGTGGAAGGTTTGGATGATAAAGGCACGCGCGAGGTTTATACTAAAAACCAAACCACAACTAATAATGAAATTTCTAAAAAAATCACCAATACTACTAAGCAATTTGCAACCGTTAAAAGAATTTCTGCAGCCGTTGTGGTAGATGGAAAGTATAAAGTAATTACTGATGATCAAGGAAATGTTACTAATGAATACATTCCTTTGAATGATAAAGAAATTAAAGCGATTGAAAATTTAACTAAAGGTGCTATAGGTTTTAATCTTGCTAGGGGTGATGCAGTTGAAGTAAATAATTTAGAATTTCATAGAACAGCTAAAGTTGAAAATAAAGTTCAAACTTTTTATTCAAGATTTGTTGAGCCATTTATCCCGCCTGTTAAATATGTCTTTGCGGCGATTTTACTTTTCATCTTTTACAAAAAAGTTATTGTTCCATTTTCACAAAAAATGCTTGCGGATATTAAGCTTGAAGAAGAAATGGAAGGTAAGGACGGGCAGATTATTGATGAGGCTGAAGATGCTATTGAAAAATTCAACGCAGCACGTAAGAAAGTTGAAGAACAACTTGGTTTTGGAGATAGTTTTGATGAAGATGCGCTTCAATATGATGTTTTACTTGAAAAATTAAGAGCAGTAGCTAATGAAAAAGGCGAAGAAGTGGCATTATTGTTACAAAAACTTGTTGAAAATGAAGCTGAATTTGGTGAGAAGGATATCTGATGATAAAGCTTAGTGAAGAACAAAAAATGGTCTATGATGACCTTTCTATGCCAGAAAAGGTCGCAATTTTTTTAATCCAGCTTGGAGAAGATGTAACGACAGTTTTATTTTCTCATATGGATATTAATGTCATCACTGAAATTTCTCGCTATATTGCTTTAGCAAAAAATGTTGACAAACCAGTTGCTACTGCAGTTCTTGAGGAATTTTATACTTTATTACAGTCAAACCAATATCTAAAAAGTGGTGGTTTGGAATATGCAAAAGAGATTTTATTTAGAACTTTTGGTCCTGAAATTGCCAATAAAATTTTGGAAAAACTTACCAAAAGTATGGAAAATAACCAAAATTTTGCTTATCTTTCTCAAATCAAACCACAACAGCTTGCAGACTTTATCATTAAAGAACACCCTCAAACCATAGCTTTGATTTTAGCTCATATGGATACCACTCAAGCTGCTGAAACTTTGGAGTATTTTAGTGATGAGTTAAGAGCTGAGGTTGTAATAAGAATGGCAAATCTTGGAGATATTTCACCTTCAATCATTAAAAGAGTATCTGCTGTGCTTGAAAGTAAACTTGAAAGTCTTACTTCTTATAAAGTTGAAGTGGGTGGTCCAAGAGCAGTTGCTGAAGTGCTTAATCGTTTGGGTCAAAAAGCTTCTAAAACAACACTTTCTTATATTGAGCAAAGTGATGAAAAACTTGCTACAACCATTAAAGATTTAATGTTTACCTTTGATGATATTTCTCAACTTAGCACTAATGCGATTAGAGAGGTATTAAAGGCTGCTGATAAACGTGATTTGATGATAGGTTTAAAGGGTGCAAGCGAGGATTTAAAACAAAAATTTATGTCCAATATGTCTACGCGTGCTGCTGAAGCCTTTGTAGAAGAAATGGGATTTTTGGGCGCTGTGCGTGTAAAAGATGTTGAAGAGGCTCAAAGAAAAGTTGTAGAAGTGGTGCAAAAACTTGCAGAACAAGGTCTTATCCAAGTAGGTGAGGCTGATGAGATGATAGAGTAAGATTATGGCAAAATTAACTAATGTAATTTCACCTGAAAATATTTCTGCCCATGTGGTTGAAGGATATCATTTTAAAGTTATGAGTGAAATGTCTTCTAATGAAGAACAAAAACAAGAAGAAGTTCAAACTATAAATCAAACTCCACTTAGTCAAAATACTCAACAAGTAGTAGAAAATCAAGCAATAGAAGCTACTCCGCAAGCCCCACAACCTCAAATTCAACCCGATTTTGTAGAAGATTTACTTAAAAAAACTGATGAAATGTCAGGAAATATTATTAAGTTGCAAATGCAAATAGAAAGTCAAGAAGCTGAATTTAATAATCGCTTAAATACAGAATTAGAACATGCGAAAGAAAAATTTACCAAAGAAGGTTATGAGCAAGCTCAAAAAAATTTTGAAAGTGAATTAGAGGCTTTGAAAGAAAAATACTTAAAAAGCGTAGAAAAGCTTGAAAATACAGTGCAAAATTTAAATGAGTTTTTATCTAAAAATGAAAAAGAATTAGCCGATACAGCTGTAATTATTGCAAAAGAAGTGATTGCAAAAGAACTTGAGGAAAATTCCTCACTTATAGCTTTAAATTTAGCAAAAGAGCTTATGAATGAGCTTAAAAATGCTACTAAAATAGAATTAAAACTAAGCCCTGAAGATTTTGAATATGTAAAATCACATTTAGAACAAGAGCAAAGTAATATCAAATTCAGTCTTGATGATGCGATTAATAAAGGAAGTGTTTTAATATTAAGCGATGCAGGTAATATAGAGTCAAACCTTAATAATCGTTTGCAAAAAATCAAAAACATGGTTAATGAATGATAGATTTAAATAACTTAAATATTAAAAATATGCAAATTAAAGAACTAGAAAATTTAGCTAGTAATTTGCGTGAAGTTATCATAGATACAGTGAGTAAAAATGGCGGACATTTAAGCTCAAATTTAGGTGTAGTTGAGCTTAGTATAGGAATGCATTATGTTTTTGATGTGCAAAAAGATCCTTTTATTTTTGATGTTTCACATCAATCTTATCCGCATAAGCTTTTAAGTGGTAAAATAAATAATTTTTATACTCTAAGACAATTTAATGGTTTAAGCGGTTATACAAAGCCTGATGAGGGAGATTATTTTGTAGCAGGACACTCAAGTACTTCTATATCTTTAGCAGTTGGAGCTTGTAAAGCTATAAGATTAAAAAAAGAAGATCGTTTGCCTGTTGTATTAATAGGCGATGGGGCATTAAGTGCGGGTATGGCATATGAAGCTTTAAACGAGCTTGGCGATAGAGAATATCCTTGTGTGATTATTTTAAATGATAATGAAATGAGTATTTCAAAGCCAATCGGAGCTATTTCAAAATATCTTTCTCAAGCAATGGCAACGCAGTTTTATCAAAAATTTAAAAAACGTATAGAAAATCTTTTAGAGTATTTTCCTCAAAGTGCTTCTTATATGGCAAAGCGTTTTGAAGAGGGTTTAAGGCTTATTACGCCTGGGCTTTTATTTGAAGAATTAGGACTTGAATATATCGGGCCTATTGATGGACATAATTTAAATGAAGTTATTAACGCACTAAATCAAGCTAAGGCTATGAATAAGCCTTGCGTTGTGCATGCACAAACTATCAAAGGCAAAGGTTATACATTGGCTGAAGGTAAAAATGCTAAATGGCACGGAGTAGGTGCTTTTGATAGAAGTAGTGGAGAAAGCTTAAAAACAAATGTAAGTAAAAAAAGTGCGACAGAAATTTTTTCAAATACACTGTTGAAACTTGCTCAAAAATATGAAAATATAGTAGGTGTAACTGCTGCTATGCCAAGTGGAACTGGAATAGATAAGCTAATGGAAAAATATCCCGAGCGTTTTTGGGATGTAGCAATTGCAGAACAACATGCGGTTACTTCTATGGCGGCTATGGCAAAAGAAGGTTTTAAGCCTTTTATAGCAATTTATAGCACTTTTATGCAAAGAGCTTACGATCAAGTTATTCATGATTGCGCTATTATGAATTTAAATGTAGTTATAGCTATGGATAGAGCAGGAATTGTAGGAGAAGATGGAGAAACACACCAAGGTGTTTTTGATATTAGTTTTTTAAGTGCTATACCAAATATTACTTTAGCGGCCCCAAGAGATGAAGCTATGATGGAAAAAATTATGGAATATGCGTATTTTCATCAAGGTGTTTTTGCTTTTCGTTATCCTAGGGGTAATTTTTTATTAGATGATGATTTTAATCCATGTGAGATAAAACCTGCAAAAGCTCAAATTTTATCTAAAGCACAAAGCGATAAAGTATTTTTAGGTTTTGGTCAAGGTGTGGCTAAGGCAAAACTAGTTTTAGATAAACTTGGTTTAGATTATGCAAGCTTAATAGATTTGATTTTTGCAAAACCTTTAGATGAAGAGCTTTTAAAAGAATTAGCAAATAATACAAAAATTTGGTTTGTTTTTTCAGATAGTGCCAAGATAGGAGGAGTGGGAAGTTTAATTACAAATTTTTTACAAAAAGAAAATCTTTATCATATAAAACTAATAAGTTTTGAATTTGCAGACCAATTTATAACCCATGGTAAAACAAATGAGGTAGAAAAATTTTTAGAGCTTGATATTGATTCTTTATGCAAAAAGATCAAAAGTTATTAAAAGATAAAAAATATCCTTTAATATAATTATTTTTTTATAAAAAAAGCGTTATACTATATAAAAAATATCGGAGAATTAATAATGGAACTTATTCAAATGCTTAAAAATTGCGATTTAAAAGCTACTCCACAAAGACTTTGTATTTTAAAAATTTTAAAACGCCATGAACATCCTAATATTGAATCTTTATATGAAAGTATTAAGGAAGAATATCCTTCTATTTCTTTAGCTACAGTGTATAAAAATTTAAATACCTTAAAAGAACAAGGTTTAGTTGTAGAAATCAACACCCCAAATCAAAAAACTTGTTATGATATTTATGAATATCCTCATATTCATGTAATTTGTAGTAAATGTAATCATATAGAAGATGTATGCTATGAAGATAGTGGAATTAATAAATATCAAGAAGATCTTGAGAAAAAAATCGGTAATATTATTGATTACCTTGGTGTGTTTGCTTATGTGAATGGCTGTAAAGCTTGTAAAAAATAAAATGGTTTGTGAAGTTCAAAGACGCTTTTTACTTGAAAATGATGATTTTATAAAAATTATAAAAGAAGAAAAAATTGCTTACTCTAAGGATAAAATACGCGTTTTCTTTACGCGTATAAGTCCTTTTTGTGATGTCAAATATAAAAAAATCAATCAAGATTATTATCAATTTTCACTTTATAAACTGCACGATATTATAGATAAAAAAACTTATAAACTCTCTAAAAAAGAATTTAAACGCCAAAGTAAACATGCTCTAGGGGATATCATTAAAAAAACTAGAATTAGTTTTGAGATTGATGGTGTTTGGTTTTTTCTTTATAAATTTAAAAATAATTTGCAAGATTTAATTATTTTGAAAGTTATTTTTCCTACTTTTGAGCAAGCAAAACGCTTTAACCTGCCTCATTTTTTGCAAAACTATAAAGAAATTACAGATAATGAAAATTTTTATAGTAAAAATTTAGCATTATATGGAGATTTTTCTAAAATTTTTGATAGTGTAAAATGTATTAAAATTTTAGACAAGCAAGAAGATATTAGTTTATATTTTCCAAGCCAAATTCAAAGTTTTGAAGCGGGTAAAATTTTATTTTTTGCGCTTTTAAAAAGACTAAAAAATGATAGATTAAATTTTTTACAAAAATTAACTTTTGAAAGCTTAGAGCAATTTTTTATAAGCCTTAGGCAAATTTGTATTTTCTTTGAGTTTTTTAGCACTCTTTTTGAAAAAAGTATTCAAAATAAACTTCAAAATTATATTTTAAATTTGGAAAAACAAGTATGCAGTGGTAAAAATTGTAAATTTGAATTAGAAAAATATATTTTTATTTTAAGTGATGAAAAAATCAATGATATTTTTCTTGATATGGATTTTATCTTAAAGAATGATTGTGATTTTTATCAAGGAGAAAAAAATCAAATTTTAAAGTCTTTAGTGGCTTTTAAGCTAAGAAAAGAATTAGTTTTTTTAAAGAAAAAAATTGTAAAATCTCAAAGAAATCTTGAAGAAGAAGTAGAAAAAATAAAATTTTTATTATGTTATTTTGCAACTATGTTTGAAGAAAAAAGTATTGAAAAACTAAAAAATTATTTTGAATCTAATCATTTAGAGCAAATTTCATATGATGCAAATATAATAAAACAAATTGAAAAAAGCATTAAAAAATTAAAAATATATAGTTAGGAAAAACATGCAAAAACAAGAAAAAATAGTCAAAATGTTTGATGATATAGCGCCAACTTATGATAAGGCTAATAGAATTTTAAGTTTTGGAAGTGATGTGAGTTGGAGAAAAAAAGCTTGTTTGGATGTTTTTAAATTTTCTAATAATAAACTTGATATTATCGATGTGGCTTGTGGCACGGGCGATATGATTATAGAATGGCAAAATCAAGCCTTAAGAGCAAATAAAAATATCATTAGCATAAAAGGGGTTGATCCAAGTGTGGGCATGCTTGAAGTGGCTAAGAAAAAAATCCCTGAAGCAACTTTTGTGCAAGCAAAAGCACAAGAACTTCCACTTGAAAATGAAAGTGCAGACATCATAAGTATAAGTTATGGCATACGCAATGTGGTGGATAGAAAAGAAGCTATAAAAGAATTTGCAAGAGTGTTAAAAAAGGATGGGATTTTACTTGTACTTGAATTTACCAAAAGAGAGCAGGGTGGTTTTGTAGCTGCTTGTAGAGATTTTTACTTAAAAAATATTTTGCCAAAAGTGGGTGGATTTATCAGTAAAAATTATAGTGCTTATGAGTATTTACCAAATTCTATAGAAGATTTTTTAAGCAAAGAAGAATTTATTAAAGAATTGAGTGAGCATTTTGAAATGTTAGAGTATAAAAGTTTTAGCTTTGGTGTTTGCTCTATGTTTATTGCAAGAAAAAAATGAAAGTTTCAGAACTTAATCTAAAAGCTAAAAGTTTATTAGAATTTCATCTTGATAATATAGAGCTTAGTGGAGAAATTTCTAAAATTACCATTCATAGTTCAGGACATTGGTATTTTGATTTAAAAGATGAAAAATCAAGCATAGCTTGTGTGATGTTTAAAGGCTTTAATCAACTTGTCCAGGCTAAACCTAAGGTTGGCGATATGCTTGATCTTAGAGGTTATGTGAGTTTGTATGAAGCAAGTGGTAGGTATCAATTTATCGCTAAAAGTATGCAAAAAACAAGCCTTGGGGATTTAGAAGCTAAATTTTTAGCCTTAAAAGAAAAGCTTGAAAAAGAGGGCTTGTTTGATACAAATGTTAAAAAAAGTATTGTTAAATTTCCTAAAAAAATAGGTATAATCACTTCTTTTACTTCAGCTGCTTTACAAGATATGTTAAAGTTAATTTCACAAAAAGAATATAATCTTTGTAAAATAACTATTTTTAATGCTCTCACTCAAGGACAAAGTGCTCCAAATTCTTTGATAAATGCTTTAAAAAAAGCCAATGAGTATAATTTAGATGTGATTATTTTGGCAAGAGGTGGTGGAAGCAGAGAGGATTTGTTTTGTTTTAATGATGAAGAACTTGCAAGATGTATTTTTTCTTTAAAAACGCCTATCATTTCTGCTATTGGGCATGAGATTGATTATGTTATTAGTGATTTTGTAGCAGATTTAAGAGCACCAACTCCAAGTGCAGCTATTGATATGATTTTTCCAAATAAACTAAGTTTAGAACAAGGACTTGATGAACTTACTATGCGTTTTAAAAATCAAATGCTAAACCATCTTAAGTTTTATCAAAATAAAATTGATCATTTGCAAAATTTAGCCAAAGCGAAATCTTTGGAAAATGCTTTTTTTCTTAGAAAACAAAAACTTGATTTTTTACAAAGCCAACTAAAGGGTGTTTTAAATTTAAAATTATTAAACTATGAGAACAAACTTAATAATTTTGAAGAGCTTTTAACTCAGCATAAAAATTTTTTTGATAAAAGTAAAAATTTGATAAATTTACAAAAAGATGGCAAAAATATCTCTCTTGAAAAGCTAAAAAAAGGAGATATTATAAAACTTTGCTCAATAAATGAGAGTAAAGAAGCTCAAATACTATAAAAAGGAGACAAAATGAGAGTAATGAATTTTAGCGCAGGTCCTTCAAACCTGCCTGATGAGGTTTTAAAAGAAGCACAGGAGCATTTGTTTGATTATCATGGTAAAGGCTTTTCTATTATGGAAGTTTCTCATCGTGGAAAGGTTTTTGAAGAAGTGCATTTTGAAGCTATTAAAATGGCAAAAGAACTTTATGGTGTAAATGATGATTATGAAGTGCTCTTAATGCAAGGTGGGGCTAGTTTGCAATTTGCTATGATACCTATGAATTTATATATGGGTGGCGTTTGTGAATTTGCTAATACGGGAGTTTGGACTAAAAAAGCTATTAAAGAGGCTGAAATTTTAGGAGTAAATACAAAAATAGTAGCAAGTAGCCAAGAAAGTGAGTTTGATCATATCCCACAATTTGAATTTAGTGATAATGCAGATTATGCTTATATATGCTCTAACAACACCATTTATGGAACTCAGTATAAAAGCTATCCAAAGACTAAAAGTCCTTTGATAATTGATGCTTCTAGTGATTTTTTCTCCAAAAAGATAGATTTTTCTAATATTGCTATGCTTTTTGGTGGAGTGCAAAAAAATGCAGGAATTTCAGGACTTGCTTGTGCATTTGTGCGTAAAGATATGATAGAGCGTAGTAAAAACAAAAATATACCTAGTATGTTAAAATACAGTGTTTATGCTGAAAATAATTCTTTATTTAATACACCTGCAACCTTTGCTATATATATGTTTAATCTTGAAATGAAATGGCTTTTAAATCAAGGTGGCTTAGATAAAATCAATGAGCAAAACATACAAAAGGCTAAAATTTTATACGATGTGATTGATGAGAGTAATGGTTTTTATAAAGGTCATGCTAAAAAAGAGGATAGATCGCTAATGAATGTTAGTTTTAACATAGCTCATGATAAAAACTTAGAGCCAGTTTTTGTAAAAGAAGCTGAAGAAAATGGTATGATAGGTCTTAAAGGGCATAAAATTTTAGGCGGAATTCGTGCTAGTATTTATAATTCTATCAGTATTGAAAAGGTTCAAAAGTTAAGTGAATTTATGAAAGATTTTGCTAAAAAACATGTTTGATTAGATAAAAAGAGGATTTTTATGAATAATGACAAAATAAGTATCATTGGTGCTAAAGAGAATAACCTTAAAAATATCAACCTAGAAATTCCTAAAAATAAACTCATAGTTTTTACAGGACTTAGTGGAAGTGGTAAATCCACTTTAGCTTTTGGCACGCTTTATGCAGAAGGACAACGTCGTTATATTGAAAGTTTAAGTGCTTATGCAAGGCAGTTTTTAGATAAAGTAGGCAAGCCAAATGTTGATAAAATAGAAGGTTTAACTCCTGCTATTGCTATTGATCAAAAAACAACTTCTAAAAATCCTCGATCAACCGTTGGAACTATTACTGAAATTTATGATTATCTAAGACTTTTATATGCAAGGATTGGCTCACAACATTGTCATCAATGTGGCCAAAAAATCTCATCTATGAGTGCAGCAGATATCGTAGGTGAAATTTTAAAGCTTCCAAAAGGGGCAAAAATCATCATTTATGCTCCTTTAATCAAAGAAAAAAAAGGAACTTTTGCAGATCTTTTGGAAAATTTAGTCGCAAAAGGTTATGTTAGAGCACAAATTGATGGGGTTTTAACGCGTCTTGATGAGGATATTGAGCTTGCTAAAACCAAAAAACATACAATAAAACTTGTAATAGATAGGCTTGAAGTGCAAGATGATATGCTAGCAAGACTTGCAAGCGATATAGAAAAAGGTCTTAGTGAGAGCTTTGGTGAAGTGGAAATTGAAGTTTTGAATAATGAAGAATTAAACATAGCAAAACATTTTCATTATAGTGAGCATAATGCTTGTTTTGATTGTAAAATTTCTTTTCCTTTGCTTGAGCCTTTGAGTTTTTCTTTTAATTCTCCAAAAGGCGCTTGTCCAAGTTGTGATGGTCTTGGTATAAGATATACGCTAGATATGAAAAAGCTTATCAATGAAGAATTAAGCTTAGAAGCAGGAGCTATAAAGCTTTTATATGGGTTTAATAAAAGTTATTATTATAAGTTTTTAATGGCCTTTTGCGAGCAAAATGATATCAGGGTAAAAATTCCATATAATGAGTTAAGTGAAGAAGAAAAGCGTCTAGTGCTTTATGGTAATGCCAAAGAAATTAACTTTTTATGGAAAAGACATCGTTTAAATCGCAAATTTGAAGGTGCGGTTAAATATGCCTATGAAATGCTAAAAGATGAAAAAGATTTAAGCGAGTATATGAGCGAAAAAACTTGTAAAGATTGCAATGGTCATCGTTTAAGAGCTGAAAGTTTAGCTGTAAAAGTAGCTGAAAAAAATTTGGGTGAAATTTTAGATATGAGCATAGAAAATACCACTGCATTTTTTTCAAAAGAAGCTAATTTTGCGTATTTGAGTGAGCAAGAAAGATTGATAGCTAAACCTATTTTTAAAGAAATTAATGAAAGATTGTTTTTTCTTTATGATGTAGGACTTGGGTATTTATCTTTAGGGCGTGATGCAAGAACCATTAGCGGGGGTGAGGCTCAAAGAATTCGTATAGCATCTCAAATTGGTAGCGGTTTAAGTGGAGTGATGTATGTTTTAGACGAGCCTAGTATTGGTTTGCATGAGCGAGATACGGCAAAACTCATTAAAACTTTAAGAAATCTTCAGCAAAAGGGTAATACTTTAATTGTAGTTGAGCATGATAAAATGACTATAGAAGAGGCAGATTTTATCGTAGATATTGGTCCGAATGCTGGTAAATTTGGCGGTGAGGTTGTATTTAGTGGAACTTATAAAGAATTGTTAAAAAGCAAAAGCCAAACCGCCCTTTATATGAGTGGCAAAAAGCAAATTGCTCATCAAAAAAATAGAGAACAAAAAGATTTTATTAGTTTAAAAGATGTGAGTATTAATAATATTCAAAATTTAAGTGTAGATTTTCCATTACGTAACCTTGTGGCAATTACAGGTGTTTCAGGAAGTGGTAAAAGCTCATTAATTTTACAAACTTTGCTTCCATTTGCAAAAGAAGAGCTTAACCGTGCTAAAAAAGTTAAAAAACTAAGCGGGGCTAAAATAGAAGGTTTAGAAAAACTTGATAAGGTGATTTATCTTGATCAAAGTCCTATAGGTCGTACCCCGCGTTCAAATCCTGCTACTTATACAGGTGCTATGGATGAAATTCGTAATCTTTTTGCAGCTACTAAAGAAGCTAAAATGCGAGGTTATAAAGCAGGACGTTTTTCTTTTAATGTTAAAGGTGGAAGATGTGAAAAGTGCAGTGGAGATGGTGAAATTAAAATCGAAATGCACTTTTTGCCTGATGTGATGGTAACTTGTGATGTTTGTAATGGTAAAAGATATAATGATGCAACTTTAGAGATTAAATATAAAGGTAAAAGCATAGCTGATGTTTTAAATATGAGTATTATTGAAGCAAGTGAATTTTTTACTTCTGTGCCAAAGATAAAGCAAAAACTTGATACTTTGGTAAAAGTTGGGCTTGATTATCTTACTTTAGGACAAAATGCAACTACTTTAAGTGGCGGGGAGGCTCAGCGTATCAAACTAGCTAAAGAATTAAGCAGAAGTGATACAGGAAAAACTCTTTATATTTTAGATGAGCCTACAACAGGACTTCATTTTGAAGATGTTAATAAGCTTATTTTAGTTTTGCAACATTTAGTTGATCTTGGAAATAGCGTGTTTGTGATAGAGCATAATTTAGATGTGATTAAAAATGCTGATTATATCATCGACATGGGACCTGAAGGTGGAGTTAAAGGTGGTAAGATTATAGCTAAAGGTAGTGTTGAAGAGCTTGCTAAAAATCATGAAAAAAGTGGTTCTTATACAGGGTATTATCTAGATTTAGAGCTAAAAAACACAAAAAAATAAATCGGTTGAAGTTATCCTTCAACCATAAATTTCACCTTTTTTATACTCATAAATACTTTGCATATCTTTATCGCCTCTTCCTGAAAGATTTACAACTATCACACTTTTTTTCTTTAAAGTTGGACAAAGTTTTTCTAGATAAGCTAATGCATGTGAGCTTTCAATAGCGGGTATAATACCTTCTTCTTTGCATAATAATTTTAAAGCATTAATACACTCATCATCGCTAATAGCATGATAACTTGCTCTTTTACTTTCTTGCAAATATGCGTGCAAAGGACCTATGCCAGGGTAATCAAGCCCAGCAGAGATGCTAAAAGTATGAGCAATGTTTCCTTTATCATCTTGTAAAACCTTAGTTTTCATACCATGGATAATACCTTCTTTGCCTTTAGTAAGTGTGGCTGCATGATAAGGTGTATCTTTTCCTAAACCTGCTGCTTCAACGCCTATGAGCTTAACTTTTTCATCTTTTAAAAATGCATGAAAAATTCCAGCAGCATTGCTACCACCTCCAGCTGCTGCTATGATGTAATCTACTTTTTTATTTAATTTTCTAAGTTGTATTTTGCATTCTTTACCTATAATGCTTTGAAAATGCGTAACAATTTGTGGATAAGGATAAGGCCCTACCGCACTTCCTACTACATAAAATACTTCTTTGGTGTTTTTAACCCAAAAATTTAAAGCCTCATCTACCGCATCACTTAAAGTTTTACTTCCACTTTCTACTGCATGAACTTTTGCTCCTAAAAGTTCCATTTTATAGACATTTAAGGCTTGTCTTTTTACATCAATAGCCCCCATAAATATCTCACATTCAAGTCCCAAAAGAGCTGCTGCAGTAGCGGTTGCAAGTCCGTGTTGTCCTGCTCCAGTTTCAGCAATAATTTTTTTCTTATTCATTTTCTTTGCCATTAAGGCTTGAGCTATGGCATTGTTGATCTTATGAGCTCCTGTGTGAGTTAAGTCTTCTCTTTTTAAATAAATTTCATGATTATAAAGCTTGCTTAAATTTTTAGCATAGTATAAAGGCGTAGGTCTTCCTACATAATTAGCTAAGAGTTCTTTTAGTTCTGTGTTAAAATCTTTATCTTTTTTGAGTTTTAAAAAAGCTTTTTCTACTTCATCTAATGCTATTTTTACTTCATTTGGCACAAATTGCCCACCAAATTTTCCATAATATTTTTTCATAGTATTTCCTTAAAATGATTAATAATATAAAATCAAAAATGATCAACTAAAAATAAAAATGATTGAAAATGTAGTAGCAGGCTTAACGCCAAGAAAAAGAAGCTTTGTTAAATGAGTATTCTAAATTTAGTTTAGAAAATTTTTTCCTTTCCATAGTTTTTCCTTTTAAAAAATTGCCAAATGACTTTACATTCTAAGATAATTATTATTAAAAATTCTTTAAAATGATAGTTTATAAAATAAATACTAAGAAAATTTATAATGTTTGATTTTTTATATAATGATATAAGCTATATAGGACTTTTTATAGTATGTTTTCTCTCTAGCACGCTTTTACCTATGGCTAGCGAAGCTTTTGTACTTGCTTTTGTGAAATTAGATTTTAATGCTTATATGGTTTTATTTATAGCAAGCTTGGGGAATACTTTGGGTAGTTTAAGTACCTATGTGTTAGCTTATTTTGGAGAGAGTCAAATTTTGGAAAAATATTTTAAAGGCTCTTTGTGTAAATTAGAAAAAATCAATGCAAACTTTAAAAAATTTGGCTCTTTATATGCTTTTTTTACTTTTTTGCCCATAGTGGGAGATCTTTTTGCACTAGGGCTTGGATTTGCTAAGTATTCTTTTTTAAAAGCAAGTATTTTTATAGCCTTGGGTAAATTAAGTCGTTATGCTTTTGTAATTTTCATAGCAAATTCCATTTAAAAGTCTTGATTTTAAAAGTTTTAAAAGTCTAGCATTATCAATATCTTTTAAAACTTTTATAGTGTTTTTTAGTTCATGATTTTTCATAGGCATTTTAGCATCTTTAAAACACCTTATTGTGCTTCCTCTAGAAAAAGTACTATCACAAATGACATCTACTAAATACTCATCAAAATTTGCTAAATTTGGATTAAGCATATAAGCAATAGTTAATGCATCATGTATCCATGTGCCATTTGTGCCTCTTGTTTTGCTTGCAAAATCAATCCAAACTCTTAAAGTCTGTACTAAAAAATCACAAAGTGGATTTTGATTTTCTAAAGCATTTAAATCTTCATGAGTGAGCATAGTTTGCATTGTTGCATTATAAGGAACAAGTGTGATTTTGGCTCTTGAGTTTAAAACTATGCTAGCAGCTTCAGGATCAAAGCCAAAATTTGTATCTTTGATATGATAAGGCATATCAAAACTTCCACCCATGATAAAAATTTCTTTTACATTTTTATCAAAATCTTTAAAAAGTTTCATCGCTATGGCTATATTTGTTAAAGGTCCTATAGCGCAAATTGAAATTTCACCTGGATTTTGCATAATAAGCTCACCCATTTTCATACAAGCATTTGGACTTATGTTTTCTAAGATTTTTATAGGTTTTATATGATCCCAAAGATGAGTAAGCTTAAACTCTTCTACGCCTTTATCTAGTCTTTGTCTCCAAAAATGACTATCTTCACATAAAGCTTCATGAGCACCTAAATACAAAGGTATGTCTAGATTAAGCTTATTTAATAAATCTTTAGCAACACTATAAGCGGTTAAAGCTTGTACATTGCCACTTAAGGTGCTAATCATTTCAAGTTTGATTTCTTTGGAGGCTAAAATAAGTCCAAGGGCTAAACCATCATCGGTATTAGCCCCTGCTATACCATTGCCTATATCAGTATCTAAAATAAGGCGTATCATATCGCATCTTCTATTAAATTTAAATCCCTGCCTCTAGTTTCTGGTGCAAAGAAGGTTGTGATAAAACCAATTCCTGCGGTGATAACAAAATATAAAGCTATTGGCCACCAAGCACCATAATAAGCAAGCAAAGCTGAAGCTATCATAGGAGCGGTTCCTCCTGAAAGTATAGAGCCAAATTCTTTTGCTAGTGCCATTTTGGTATAGCGATTTTTTGCTCCAAAAAGCTCCACACCCCACGCAGCTTGTACGCCAAAAATTCCTAAAGATGCCAAAGACATACCTACGATGATAGTTAAAATTACAATAATTTCATTTTTACTATCAAGTAGCATAAAAGCGGGAAAAGCATAAAGCATTAAAAGCAAGCAAAAGGTTCTATAAGTAATACGCCTTCCAAATTTATCACTTAAATATCCTGCTAAAGGTATAACCAAAAATCCCACCAAAGAAGCGATAACAACAGCAGTTGTGGCTACTGATTTATCAAGAAGTAAAATTTTAGTTACATAACCTACTATAAAGCCTTGTGCGAGATAAGATGGCCCATTTTCTCCTATTCTTATACCCACCATAGTCCAAAATGCACGACTTTTCTGCCAAAAAGTTCTTTCATCTTTTTTCATATGTGCTTCATTTTCATGACGAATTTTTAGCATTAATTCTTTTTGTTTTTCAAAAACAGGAGTTTCTTTTACATTTAAACGCATATAAACAGCAAAAAGTGCTATAAAAATACTTCCTATAAAAGGAATTCTCCATCCCCATTCTTTAAAACTAGCATCATCCATACTTGTAACTAAAAGCCATACAAAAGCTGCAAGTAAGGTTCCACTATTTGATCCAAGAGCGATGATAGAAGAGATTAAACCTCTATGCTTACTAGGAGCGTATTCTCCAAGCATGACAGTTCCACCTGAAAGCTCAGCACCTGCACCAAAGCCTTGCATAAAGCGCAAAATAACCAAACATATAGGAGCCCAAATTCCAATTATTGCATAACTTGGTATAAAGCCAATTAAAGTAGTTGAAATACCCATTAATGCAATAGTACTCATTAATACATTTTTTCTTCCGTATTTATCTCCTAAATATCCAAAAAACAAAGCTCCAATAGGTCTAGCGATAAAACCTATGCCATAAGTAACAAAACTAAGCAATAATGCTATAATAGGAGTTTGCTCAGGAAAGAAAACTTCTGAAAAAACAGTAGCTGCAGCTAAGCCATAAAGTGCAAAATCTGCATATTCCATAGCAGTTCCTAGCCAACATGAAAACACAGCTTTTTTAAAAGCTTTTTTTCCTTGTGGAGTTTGAAAATTTTCATCCGCGATTGATTTTGTTTGCAAGATTAAACCTTTATTTGAAATTTCAAAATGATAATTTTATCTAAAATGCTTAAAATGGAAATTTAATGCTTTTTACCGACTTTTAAATAATTTTGGGCGATAATTATTATTATTTTTTAAATATAGGAAAAAAATGAAAACTTTAACCATAATTGATACTTTTGGCTTTTTCTTTAGACTTTTTTATGCTTTAAAGGGTTTGAAAAATTCAAAAGGCGAACCTAGTAATATGATTAGCGGTTTTGCTAATTTTATTTATAGTTTGAAAAATGAACATCCTAGTGATATGATTATTTTTGCTCTTGATAGCAAAGGAAAAACTTTTAGAAGTGAAATTGATCCAAATTATAAAATCAACCGCACTCCACCTCCACCTGATTTATTAGCTCAAATTCCAATTTGCATTCAAATGATAGAAAAAATGGGTTTTTCAAGCTTTTCTTGTGAAGGGTATGAGGCTGATGATATCATCGCATCCTTAGTTAAAGAGTGCGAAAATAAGGATATTTTTATAAGAATTATCACTCAAGATAAAGATTTATATCAACTTATAAAAGATAATAAAGTTAGTATTTATAGTCCTATTTCAAAAAATGATTATAATGAAGCAGGATGTTTGGAAAAATATGGGGTAAAACCTAGTCAAATAAGAGATTTTTTAGCTCTATGTGGAGATAGCTCAGATAATATCCCAGGGGTAAAAGGAATTGGTGCTAAGGGTGCTAAGAATTTACTTGATGAGTTTGAAAGTATTGAGGGAATTTATGAAAACTTAACACTAGTGCGTAATGAAAGAAGCCGTAATTTATTGCTTGAAGGCAAAGAAAATGCTTTTTTGAGTAAAAAACTTGCTTCTTTGTACGAAGATTTAGATGTGAAAAATATGCTTTTAAATTGTGAGTATCCAAAAGATGAACCTTTGCTTAAGATTATGGATATTTTGGAGCATTATGAATTAAATGCTTTGTTAAAAAAACTACGCACTAATCCTACTAATAAAGATAAAAATTTAGGATTTAATGCAAGATTAATTTTAGATGAGAAAGAATTATTTGAAATTTTAGAAAAAATTGATGATCAAAGTATTGTTGCTTTTGACACTGAAACTACGGGCTTAGATACTAAAGAAGCAAAGATAGTAGGGTTTAGCTTTTGTTTTCATGAAAGTGAAGCCTTTTATGTGCCACTTGCGCATGATTATTTGGGAGTTTGTAAGCAAATTTCTATGCAAGTAGCTAAAAAGGGCATAGAAAAAATCTATCAAAGCACGGTTATAGGACATAATCTTAAATATGATTTTGAAATCATAAAAAATAATTTTAATTTACTTCCTCCAAAAAATTATGCTGATACTATGATACTTGCATGGCTTAAAGAACCAAGTTTGCGTGTAAATATGGATGATTTAGCAAAAAGATTGTTTGATTATGAGACTTTACATTTTGAAGATTTGGTAAAAAAAGGAGAAAGCTTTGCAGGAGTGGATGTAGAAAAAGCTTGTAAATATGCAGCTGAGGATGCTTATGTTACTTTAAGATTTTATCTGTATTTTTTAAAAAAATTAGAAAAGCCTTTGCTTGAACTTGCACAAAAAAATGAGTTTGAATTTATCAAAGTGCTAATTATGATGGAAAATAATGGCATTAAACTTGATACTCAAAAACTTGAAAGCCTAATGCAAAGTTTTAATCAAGATATTAAAATATTAAGTGAAAAAATATATGATTTAGCGGGTGAAAAATTTAATATTAACTCTCCAAAACAAGTAGGGGATATTTTATTTGAAAAACTAAAACTACCAAGTGGTAAAAAAAGTAAAACAGGTTATTCTACTGATGAAAAGGTTTTAAATACTATTTTAGATAACCATCTGATTGTGAAAGAAATTTTAGCTTATAGAGAACTTGCAAAATTAGTTTCTACTTATTGCGAGCCTTTGTTAAAATTAGCTAAAAAAGATGAAAACTCAAGAATTTATTCAAGCTTTTTGCAAACTGGTACTGCAACTGGACGCCTTTCATCAAAAGACCCAAATTTGCAAAATATCCCTGCGCATGGTCAATATGCTAAAGATTATAAATCTTGTTTTGTAACAAAAGAAGGATTTAGCTTTATCTCGCTTGATTATTCACAAATTGAGCTTAGAATGCTAGCGCATTTTAGTGAAGATGAGAAATTGCTAGAAGCGTTTTCAAACGATGAGGATATTCATGCAAAAACTGCTATTATGATTTTTGGCTATAGTGATTATGAGACAAGAAGTATTGCTAAAAGTATAAATTTTGGTCTTATTTATGGCATGGGTTATAAGACTTTGAGTCAAAATTTAAAAATAGAAGCAAAGTTAGCTAAAGAATATATTGAAAAATATTTTGAGAATTTTACTAGCATTAAAACTTATTTTGAAAAGGTAAAAAATGAAGCTAAGCAAAATGGTTTTATAAAGACTTTGCTAGGTCGTAAGCGTTATTTTGATTTTGAAAATGCAAAGCCTATGCATGTGGCAATGTATGAAAGAGAGAGTATTAACTCTACACTTCAAGGCTCTGCTGCCGATATAATAAAACTTGCAATGATAGAAATTGCAAAAGATTTAGATGAAAATAAACGCTTGATTTTACAAATTCATGATGAGCTTATTTTTGAAGTAAAAGATGAACTTTGTGAGGAATTTGCAAAAAATGCTAGTGATATTATGGAAAATATTGTAAAATTAAAAGTTAAATTAAAAACTTCATCAAGTATTGCCAAAAATTGGGGCGCATTAAAATAAGGAGAATAACTAATGGATCTTTCAACCATACTTGGGATGGTATTAGCTGTTGTTAGTATTTCTGTAGGGGATATTTTAGAGGGTGGTAACCCTTTACATGTTTTGCACTTAAGTTCGTTTTTGATCGTGGTTCCAACTGCAGCATTTTGTGCGATGACAGCAACGCATAAAAAATTTGTTAAAGCAGCTTATAAAGAATTAAAACTTGCCTTTAAAGGTGCAGGGGTAAATTTAAGTCAGAGAATAGCTGAACTTGTAGAATACTCTATCATAGCAAGAAGAGATGGACTTTTGGCTTTAGAATCAAAAACTAATGAAATAGATAATGAGTTTTTAAAAGAAACCATGATGATGATGGTTGATGGCAAGAGTGTAGAAGAAATTAAAGAAAGCATGGAAATCCAAATAGAAGAAATGGAAGAATACTATAAAGAAACGGCAGAATACTGGATCCGTTTTGGCGAGACTTGTCCTACTATGGGACTTGTTGGTGCGGTTATGGGGCTTATGCTTGCGTTACAACTTTTAGATGATCCTCAAGCTATGGCAGCAGGTATTGCAGGGGCATTTACTGCAACAGTAACGGGGATTTTTGGTGCTTATGCTTTATTTGGACCTTGGGGTCATAAAATCAAAGCTAATGCTCATGAGCTCATTAAAGAAAGGATAGTGATCTCGCATGCTATTGTAAGCATTGCAGAAGGAGCTAACCCTAGAGATTTAGAGGCTAAATTGTTTAATTATCTTGGACAAGGTGAGCCTAGAATTTCTCAGTTTGATAAGTAAGAGTTAAAAATGGGAAAAAAACATAAATGTCCAGAGTGTCCAGCTGGTGAGAAATGGGCTGTGCCTTATGCAGACTTTTTAAGTTTGCTTTTGGCACTTTTTATTGCTCTTTGGGCAATTTCTGAAAGTAATCCTGCAAAAACTGAGGCTTTAAAAACTGAATTTGTTAAAATTTTTGAATTTACTGCTTCTAGTCCCTTAGAAAAAGAAAGTGAAGTGCATAATAAATACAGTGCACCATCTAATGCAAATGTTGAAGAACTTGAAAAGCTTAAAAAATTAAGTATCACTCAGCAAGAGAATATAGAAAAACTAAAAGCAGCATTAGATCAAAGAGAAAATAACGTTGTGTTGAATCTACCTGCAAGAGTTGAATTTGCTAGAGGTAGTACTCAAATTGATTCAACTGATGTGCAAGATTTTTTAAAGCGTATTAGTGAAGTATTAAAGAGAATGCCAACTCAAGCTCAAATAGAAATCAGAGGTTATACTGATGCAAGCGATAAGGACCCAAAAAGAAATTTTGATTTAGCTAGTAAAAGAGCTCAAGTGGTGGCTGATTATCTTGTTAGTAGTGGTATAAATTCTTCTCAATTGGTGGTTGTAAGTTACGGAGATAATTATCCATTAACTCAAAATAAAGAAGATGAGATGAACAATAGAGTTGAATTTTATATCCGTGTAGATTCTTCTGATAACACTATAAAACAGTCTGTTTTGGATAGAATTATAGGGGGGGGTTAAATAATAAATGAATTTATTATTCCCCACCAAAATAAAGTAGCGCTGAACCCCAAGTAAATCCACCGCCAAAAGCATCAAGTAGTATTAACGAACCTTGTTTTAAACGACCTTCTTCATATGCATCATTTATAGCCATAGGTATTGAAGCAGCTGATGTATTGCCATATTTTTGTACTGTAACTACACATTGTTCATCTTTGAGATTTAATTTTTCTTGCACAGCTTTAATAATTCTTAAATTAGCTTGATGGGGTATAAAAAGATCAATTTCTTCGCTTTTTATATTGTTTTTTGCAAGAATTTCAATAACATCATTACTTAAGGTATTAACTGCAATTTTAAATACTTCGTTACCTTTCATTTGTAACGAAAGTGGAGTACAAATGTTACTTTGTTGAGATCTTTGAGTCATTAATAAACTTCCAAATTCTCCATCACTTGCAGTATGAGTGTCTATGATTGGAAAGTTGTCATCTAATGATACAACTCCAGCTCCAGCTCCATCACCAAATAAAACACATGTGCTTCTATCAGTATAATCTATAATAGAACTAATTTTTTCAGCTCCTATGATTAATATATTTTTTTTAGCACCACTTTCAACCATAGATTTTGCAAGCTCTAAGAGATAAATAAACCCAGAGCATGCCGCAGAAATATCAAAAGCAGTGACATTTTTTAAACCAAGATTGTGAGCAATTTTACATGCAGTTGATGGCATGGTAAAATAATCAGGACTTAAAGTAGCCACTATAATCGCATCTATATCTTGAGGATTTAAATTAGCTCTTTGTATAGCCTTAATAGCTGCTTTAGTGCCAAGATCACTTGTGTTTTCATCATCATTTGCTATACGTCTTTGCTCTATACCTGTTCTTCTTAATATCCATTCATCGCTAGTTTGAACCATGGTTTCTAGATCATGATTACTAAGTATTTTTTTGGGAATATAAGAAGCTATACTTTTTAAAGAAGCTTTAGTTGATTTCATAATTTGTAAGTTCTTTTTCTATAGTTTGGTTTATATTTGATTGTGTGAAATTTAATGCTTGAAAAATAGCATTTTTGATAGCTTTTGGACCACTTTTACCATGACTTATAATAACACATTCTTTTACGCCTAAAAGCGGGGCTCCGCCATATTCTTCATAGTCAATATGAGTTTTTAATTCATTAAAAGCCGGTTTTGCTAAAAAATAACCAAGTTTTGCTAAAAAAGATTTTTGAATTTCTTGTTTTAAAAGTTTTGTAATAACACTTGCCACACCCTCTCCGGTTTTAAGCAAGATATTTCCATTAAATCCATCACATACTAATACATCTATAGTGCCATTAAAGATATCTCTACCTTCAGCATTTCCTACAAAATTTGGAAGTTGTTTTAAAAGTTGATGAGTTTCTTTAGTAAGCTCATTTCCTTTGCACTCTTCTTCACCATTTGAAAGCAAGGCAACTCTAGGTTTAGCAATTTTTAAAATTTCCTTTGCATAAGCTTCACCCATAATAGCAAATTGAAACAAATGTTCACTTTTGCAATCAACATTTGCTCCAACATCTAATACAAGTGTTCTTGAATGGATATTTGGCATTAAGGTGGCAATTGCAGGTCTAGCAATATTTGCTAATCTTCCAAGCCTTAAAGTAGCTAAACTCATTGTAGCTCCACTATGTCCAGCAGAAACAACAGCTTTTGCTTTTTGATTTTTTACTAAATCTATAGCCTTATAAATAGTACTATCTTTTCTTTTTAGTGCATCTGTGGAATTTTCTTCCATAGCAAATACATCAAAAGCTTCTTCGTATTCTATGTATGGATTTAATTCTTGAGGGATTAGGGTTTTAAGCTTTTGAGGATTCCCTACTAAGATAGCTTTAAATTCACGCTCTTTTAAAGCCTGAATTACGCCTTCTACAATAGGCTTTTCCCCAAAATCACCTCCCATTGCATCAATAGCAATGCTTGTCATCGTTATTAATATTCCTTAGTTACTGGATTTACACGGTGAGGCATTTTATAGCTACCATCTTTGTCTTTTATAGGCATAGGTAGGGTAACTTTATAATGAGTTCTACGTTTTGCTGCACGAGTTTTACTCACTCTTCTCTTAGGTACTGCCATTTTTTACTCCTTTGTTAATTTGAACATTTATTGCAATAAAAATAATCACTTAAGTATGATTGTAATTCACTTGTAGCAAGTTCTATTAAATCAATATGTGAGTCAAAAAACTCCATAGTATCACTTAAAGTATTATCTTCATCTTTAAAAATTCCATCGCTTGCAAAAAGCTCTATATTTTGGTTAATTTCAAGTTCCATTTCATCACCACAACGATCGCAATTTCTATAAGCAAAGCCTTTGAAATTAGCTTTGATTTTAGCTAATTTTGGATTAACTTTTGTTATGGTTCCTTCAAAAACTATATTATCAAGATCTAGTTTAAAAGGATAAGCTATAGAGCTAAGTTTTGCAAAAGCGATTTTCATTATAAAATTTCAGTTTTTGAAAAGAAAAAATCTATTTCAATTTTTGCATTTTCTAAGCTATCACTTCCATGAACCGCATTTGCATCAATACTATCTGCAAAATCTGCTCTAATAGTACCAGGAGCTGCTTCTTTTGGATTTGTAGCACCCATCAATTCTCTGTTTTTTAATACAGCATTTTCGCCTTCTAAAACAGAAACTACAACCGGACCACTGATCATAAATTCAACTAAATCTTTAAAAAAAGGTCTTTCTTTGTGTACAGCATAAAATTCTTGAGCTTCTTTTTCTGAAAGCTGTATTTTTTTTGTTGCTGCTATTCTTAGACCATTACTTTCAAAGCGTGTTAAAATTTGACCAATAACACCTTTTTTTACCGCATCAGGTTTAATAATAGAAAGTGTTTTTTCCAAAATTGTCCCCTTAATTTAAAATAAGTTTTATATTTATAAAAGAGCTAATTATACCAAAAAATGCTTTAAAATTATATAAAATTTAGAGTTTATAGAAGAGTTTGTAAGTAGCTTGAAAACAAGTTACTTACATTGAAAATTTATTATGCAAATACCGGAGTTGAACCATCTCTTAAATCACTTCCGATGTTATCACGGCTTGGTTGACCACTAATTACATCGCTCCATACGATACAGCCATCAGTTGGACATGCACTTGCACATGCTGGCTGATCATTATGTCCTACACATTCAACACATTTATCAGCATAAACATAATATCTATCTTCACCCTCAGGGTTATTTGCATCATCTACGATTGCACTTACTGGGCATTCATCTATACAAGAACCACATGCTATACAAATATCAGTAATTTTAACTGCCATTTTTTACTCCTTAATATTAAATGTTAAATGCAAGATTATCAAAATTGTCTTAATTTTATTCTTAAAATCTTTTAATTTTGATAATAAAATTAATTTACATACAAATTTACACAATTAATAAATTTTTAAATTTACAAATGATATTATTTTGTTACAAATAAAATTTATTAATTAGGAGATAAAATTATGATAGTAACTAAAAAAGCTATTGATTTTACAGCACCTGCTGTATTAGGAAATAATCAAATAGTTGAAGATTTTAATCTTTATAAAAATATAGGACCAAAAGGCGCAGTAGTATTTTTCTATCCAAAAGACTTTACTTTTGTTTGTCCATCTGAAATCATTGCTTTTGATAAAAGATATCAAGATTTTAAAGATAGAGGTATTGAAGTAATCGGCGTATCTTGCGATAATGAATTTTCTCATTTTGCATGGAAAAATATGCCAGTAAATCAAGGTGGTATAGGTCAAGTTAAATTCCCTTTAGTAGCTGATTTAACAAAACAAATTGCTAGAAATTTTGATGTTTTATTTGAAGAAGCAGTTGCTTTAAGAGGTTCTTTCTTGCTTGATGCTGATGGAACAATCCGCCATGCAGTAATTAATGATTTACCACTTGGAAGAAACATTGATGAAATGATTAGAATGGTTGATACTATGTTATTTACTAATGAACATGGTGAAGTTTGCCCAGCTGGTTGGAATAAAGGTGATGAAGGTATGAAGGCTGACCCTAAAGGTGTTGCTGATTATCTAAGCAAAAACGAAGGTAAACTATAACTAAAAGCCTGCTATATGTAGGCTTTATAATCTTTTTTTATTCCTCTATAACTTGTATATTTTAAAAATATTTTTTCTATATTTTTTGTTATTTAAATTACATTTTTTATCAATTTTAAATCAAATAATACAATTTTAATCTTATTTGTCAATACAACATTCAATACAAGGAGTAAAAATGTTTCAAAGTATTACAGGTAGATTAACTTTGGTGATCGCTATTGTGAGTATTATAGTGCTTGCAGTGGTTAATGGTATGAGTTATTACAACTCTAAAGAGGATACTTATACTTATCTTGAAGAGATTCAAAGAAAAACCATGTTAGATACAGCAGAAGTTTTTGCTATATATTCACATACAAAAAGAGATGCAATTGCTATTTTGGCTGAAGAAATTGTAAAGCAAGATTTTTCTGACGATGAAAGCATTTACAATTTTTTAGAAGCTTTTAAGAAAGCGAATAATTTTGATATTATTTATTTTGCTCTAGACGAAACAGGAAAACACTATAAATCTGATCATACCTATTTGGATAAATCTAAAGGATTTGATGTAAAAACTAGAGCATGGTATATTAAAGCTAAAGAAGAAAAGAAATTAATCGTATCAGATCCATATTCTAGTTTTGCTGATGGAAAAATGAAAATTGCATATGCAGTACCTGTATTTAAAAATAAACAGTTTATAGGTGTTGTTGGAGGAGATTATGATTTAGAAAGATTTTCAAAAGATGTACTTTCAGTTGGAAAAAGTTCTCAAGCATATACAGCTATATATGATATCGAGGGAAATGTTTTCTTTCACCCCGAAATTGAGAAAATAGGTAAAAAAGATAAATTCAGTGAAAATATTTCAGCTTATATGAAAACAAATCCTGAATTTTTAAATCCACAAAATGAAAGCGAAATTGCATATATTCCAAATGAAGATGGAAGTATAGAGGCTGTAATGTGTACAAATTCTTTTAATTTGAAATATAAAGTATGTACAGTCACAAAAGAAAGAGTGTACTCAGAAAAAGTAAATAAAGATTTAGTCAAACAAGTTGTTGTAACTTTAATAGCAATAGTTGTGGCTTTGCTATTAATTAAAATAGTTATTAGCAGGTTTTT